>NZ_AEXQ01000001.1:0-18260 GCF_000191865.1 Turicibacter sp. HGF1 | reverse complement strand
TAAGTTAAGTTAAGTAAGTAAATAAATAAATATATATATATATATCTTTTTTTATTACTAAATTTCTTATTATATACAAAAGAGTGTCAAAATATTCTTTTTATCTATGTTTTAATGACAAAAATGTATAAATTATTTATAATTAAAGGAGCTATGTATTGGAGAAGGAGTTGTGAAAATGAATCGAAAGCGGGGCAAGAAGGAAGTCTTAAAGGGAACATTAGCAATCGGATTATTAATAAATCAGTTTAGTAGCTTTGGGGCGATTGTTAATGCTACGGTATATGAGTCAGAAGTAGAAAATAATTCAGATATTGTTCAAGAATCAATTGATTCAAGTCAAGACGATCTACCAGATTTAGATGGAAACTTATCTAATGAAAGTACTGAAAATGAAGAGATTCAGAATCCGGGGGACGGTTTACCTGAAGAAATTCCAAATGACGAAGAATTCGGAGAAACTGAAGATGTAGAATTAGAGATTCCTAAAGTAGAAGAAGATTTAGATAGCGCTGATGGATCAGAAGAAAGCAAGAGTCCAGAAGAGCAAATTGAGGAAGAATTACTTGAAGAAACTGCTTCAATTAATTTAGAAGATGATGGTTTATTCTCCATTGAAAGTCGAAGTTCTGGAAGTGGATTAGTTCAGCTATGGCAAGTTGTTCCTGATGGACAGCAATCAAAAGAAGGTAAGACTACTTCAGAAATTATGAAGGCAGTACAATGTAAGCCCAATCATAATTTATATCCATCTGGTGGACAATCTGAACATAATACATATGTAAACTCTTGTTATGTAGATGATGCTTTATATTTAGGAGAAGATACGAATTATTATTATATTTATTTATCTGGATATGAAGGGAAGGTTCCTAAATCTGAATCTCATTGGTTTGAATTAGATTTAAATAATGATGGGACAAAGGTAAAGTATGAAATTCAGACAGTTGCTTATTATATTCCAGGCGGAACAACAATGTATAGTTTACAAGAAAAAACTGAACCATTAGATGTTCCAGAGTTGAATTATTATGATCAATACTTAGATAAATATAATGATATAAATGAACGAGGAATTACTACTTTTAGTACGTCAACAGTTCAATCACCATCTTATTATGCCAATGAAAATGGAACGTTAGTTCATTATCTAACGAGTAATGTAACAAAGGCTAATAGTTATTCAAAAGTGATTGTTGGAAAAGCACCATCTTGGATGAGTTCTAATGTTAAATATTATAGTTATGATGGAATTTATTTTTATACAAACTGGCGTAACATTAAGGTTAATGGTCAAGGTGCTGTAAATCAATCAAATCCATTTTATAATTATTATCAATATCTACCAGTTAGGTCGAAATCAAATTATTCAGCTAATATTTTTGATAATTATACAAATTCGAATGGTGGAGCAGGTGGAAAGTTAGTCAATACAGGCCAATACTTCTATGCTGTTCAAGATAAGTATGGGATTAATGGTGCCTTACAGTACGCTATGGGAATTCATGAAAGTGGATGGGGGAAAAGTAGTTTAAGTCTAAATAAAAATAATTTGTTTGGAATGAATGCTACTGATAATAACCCATATGGAAATGGTACTAGTTTTCCATCTGTTGAAGCAGGAATTAATTATCATGCTGACCGTTACCTATCATGGGGATATACAGATCCGGTTGATGATTGGAGATATATGGGATCTCATGTCGGAAATAAAGGAAGTGGAATGAATGTTAGGTATGCATCCGATCCATTCTGGGGAGAAAAAATTGCTGGTTGGTATTATCGCTTTGATAGTGCCAGTGGATTAAAGGATTATGATTATTATACAATCGGAATTAAACAATCTAACGCGGTTGTAGATGTTAAGAGTCAAGCTAATTCAAGTTCATCTACTTTATATCAAACTAAAAATAAAAAAAGTAATATAAAAATAGGGCATTATCCTGTCTTAATAACAGGAAATTTAAATGGATTTTATCAAATTAAAACTGACACACCTCTGAATAGTAGTGGAAATGTCCAATATAATGCAACATATCAGTGGCCTAATACTTATGGATATATAAATAATAACAATGTTATCGTAGTTAATGGAAATAACAGCTATAATGATCCTTTGAATTTGCAACTGTATAATCCAACAACAAAAGATACATTAGATAGTATTTACTGGTCAAATGGAAAATTAAATTTAGAAGGATGGGCTATTATTGAAGGGCTTAATATTCCTACTGATACTAGTGTAAGTAAAAAGTTAATATTTACTGATAAAAATGGTAAGAGTTATGAATATAATTTAACTAATGTTAAAGCAACTAAAGTCACAAATTCTAGTTGGGCAAATCCAGGAAATTTATATAACTATGATTATGCAGGCTATAAAATAAGTATAGATGAATCTGATCTTCCAGTAAATTTAGGTGAGTATAAATTATCTTTGGAAATTACTATTGGTACAGTAAAAAAAATAATTAATTTATCGAAAAATGATAATTTACCAGAAACCCATACAAATTATAATCAATATGACTTTAATAATTTAAATAATCAATTAAAATTGATTATATCTTCTTTAAAAACGAAAGATACATTGGATAGAGTTTATTGGGATAATGATCAATTAGTTTTAGAAGGATGGGCTATTATTGAAGGGCGAAATATGCCTGATAATAATAGTGTTGTAAAAACGCTAATCTTAATGGGTAGTAATGGAATGAAATACGAATATCCAATGACAAATGTTGAAATTAAAGGAGTAACAGAGGCAGAATGGGTAAATCCAAATAAAATATACAATTATGATTACTCAGGATATAGTGTTCGTATTAATAAAGACGATCTTCCAAATATTACACAAGATTATTCTATTTCTGTAAAAATTACCTCTGGAGATAGTTCCGCAACTATTTCTTTATCAATGAAAAGTGGATTGCCTAATATAGAAATCGGAAATTTCACATATAATATTTTGAACGTTAATAATAAATTAATATTATCAATTAAAGATTTAACTACAAAAAATACATTAGATAGGGTGTATTGGGAGAATAATCAATTAGTTTTAGAAGGATGGGCACTAATTGATGGTCATAGTATGTCTAGTAATAATAGTGTTACAAAGATATTAATTTTAACGGATAGTAATGGGAAAAAATACGAATATCCAATGACAAATGTTGAAATTAAGGGAGTAACTGAGTCAAGTTGGGCAAATCCAGGAAATCGATATAATTATGATTATTCTGGGTATAAAGTTGTAATTCCTATCGATGATTTACCAACTCAGGAAGATAGTTATCTCGTAAGTTTAAATATGAGTATTAATAATTTAAATAAGATTATCAATATTGATCCGAGTTCAACAAGTATTCCAGATGTTTATACTGGAAAGAGTTCTTTAGTATCATTTGAAAAAGTATCTAATAAATTGAATCTATCTGTCCAAGAACGAAGTTTAGGAACAAATAATTGTGTAGATAAAATAGAATGGAATAACAATCAATTAACCTTAGAAGGATGGGGATTAATTGAGGGCTTAGATATGTCTACAAGTTCAGTTGTAAGTAAAATATTAGTATTGGAATCAGATTCAGGGAAGAAATACGAATACCCAATGACAAATATTGAAATTAAAGGAGTAACTGATTCAAGTTGGGCAAATCCGGGGAAACATTATAATTATGATTATTCAGGATATAAAGTTTCAATTTCGCAAGATCAACTTCCAAAAGAAGTAGGAAGTTATACACTGAAATTAAAATTAAAAGTAGGAAATACAACAAAAGAATTAATTTTGAATCCAAGTGTTAAGTTACCAGCGCAATACACAGGTGCAACGGAACTATATAGTATTGAATCAGTAAATCAAAAGCTAATATTAAATGTCCAAAAGAGAAGTTTAGGAACAAATAATTGTGTAGATAAAATAGAATGGAATAACAATCAATTAACCTTAGAAGGATGGGGATTAATTGAGGGCTTAGATATGTCTACAAGTTCAGTTGTAAGTAAAATATTAGTATTGGAATCAGATTCAGGGAAGAACTACGAATACCCAATGACAAATGTTGAAATTAAAGGAGTAACTGATTCAAGTTGGGCAAATCCGGGGAAACATTATAATTATGATTATTCAGGATATAAAGTTTCAATTTCGCAAGATCAACTTCCAAAAGAAGTAGGAAGTTATACACTGAAATTAAAATTAAAAGTAGGAAATACAACAAAAGAATTAATTTTGAATCCTATGAAGTCTTATCCTAATGTTCCTAACTATAATGGAAATAAATATGAATTACTGACAAAAGGAAGTTCAATAATAGTAAAAGTTTCAAAATAATGTATTTAAAAAGGAGATATAATAAAAGTATTTTTTGTGAGTGTATTTTGTATATATATTTACAAAATTTAATATATATCTTCTTTTTTTTTATTTATTTTCTTATTGTCTTTAACAAAAATACTATGTTTGATAAACTAATTATGAGGTGTATATAATGAAGATATTAATTACAGGATCTAATGGAATGTTGGGAACAGATTTATGTGAAGTTTTTAAAAATAATGATTTTGAAGTTATTCCTATGACGCAAAATGATTTTGATATTACAAACTTAAATCAGACTATAGAAAAAATTAAAGAATATAATCCAGATGTGGTTATTCATCCTGCAGCATATACAAATGTAGATGCATGTGAGGAGAATATAGATTTAGCATATCAAATAAATTCGATTGGAGCTCGAAATGTTGCATTAGCATGTAAAGAAATTGATGCAGCGATGGTATATATAAGTACAGATTATGTCTTTGATGGAACTTCTAGTACTCCATATAAGGAATTTGATGTTGCTAGTCCTCAAAGTATTTATGGAAAGTCAAAATTAGCTGGAGAAAATTATGTGCGAGATATTTTAAGTAAATATTATATTGTTCGAACAGCTTGGCTATACGGTAAGAATGGTAAGAATTTTGTAACAACGATGATTGATTTAGCTAGTAAGATGCCTCAATTAAAAGTCGTTAATGATCAAAATGGTTGTCCAACTTATACAAAAGATTTATCAGAGGCTATTGCACAATTAATTAAGAAACCAGCCTATGGAGTTTATCATTTAAGTAATAGTGAGCCAACAACATGGTATGGATTTACTCAAGAGATATTTACACAATGTGGGATTGGAACTCCAGTCGTACCATGTACAACGGATGAGTTTCCAAGACCAGCTAAACGACCTGCTTATTCAGTATTAGATAATTGTTCATGGAGACTTGAAGGGTTTATGCCTTTACGCCCATGGCAAGAAGCGCTAACAGACTATTTAAAAGAGATCGGGAAGGTGAATGAATAATGAAAGGAATTATTCTTGCAGGTGGGTCAGGAACACGCTTGTATCCGATCACAAAATCAGTTTCTAAACAAGCATTACCTATTTATGATAAACCAATGATTTATTATCCTTTATCAGTTTTAATGTTAGCAGGAATTAAAGATATTTTAATTATATCTACACCTCGAGACATTACATTATTTCAAGAGCTTTTTGAAGATGGAAAACATCTAGGATTAAATATTGAATATAAAGTTCAAGAAAACCCCAATGGATTAGCTGAAGCATTTATTATAGGAGAAGATTTTATTGGAGATGATAAAGTGGCCTTAGTTTTAGGAGATAATATCTTCCATGGTTATGGATTCTCTGAAAGATTAGCTAAAGCCGTTGAACGAGATGAGTCAACTATATTTGGTTATCATGTGAGTGATCCAAGTGCATTTGGTGTTGTTGAATTTGATAGCGAATTTAATGTGTTGTCAATCGAGGAGAAACCAGTTCAACCAAAGTCAAATTATGCCGTGCCAGGTCTTTATTTCTATGATAATGAGGTTGTGGATATTGCTAAAAATATTAAACCCTCTCCACGTGGTGAGTTAGAAATTACAGATATTAATAATGAATATTTACGTCGTGGAAAATTAAAAGTTGAATTATTTGGGCGTGGAATGGCCTGGCTTGATACAGGAACTCACCGCGGATTATTAGATGCCTCTAATTATGTTGAAGCTGTTCAAACACGTCAAGGTTTATATGTTGCTTGTTTAGAGGAAATTGCGTATCGTAAAGGATATATTTCAAAAGAACAATTATTAGAACTGGCGAAACCCTTATTAAAGACTGAGTATGGACAGTATTTAGTTAAAATTGCAAATGAGGTGAAATAAATGGGAAACTTCAACTTTATTGCTACTAAAATTCCGGATTTATATATTATTGAACCAAAAGTATTTGGAGATGAACGCGGATACTTTATGGAATCTTATAGTCAAAAAGATTTTACTGAAGCAGGATTAACGATGACCTTTGTACAAGATAACGAATCTAAATCACGTAAAGGGGTTTTACGAGGACTTCATTTTCAAACAAAACAGACCCAAGGTAAATTAGTTCGTGTCACTCAAGGTGAAGTTTGGGATGTCGCAGTAGATTTACGTAAGGGTTCTCCAACTTATGGACAATGGGAAGGAGTTTATTTAAGTGCTGAAAATAAACGCCAATTCTATGTTCCAGAAGGATTTGCGCATGGATTTGTAGTGACATCTGAAGAAGCTATATTTAATTATAAATGTACCGATTTTTATGCGCCTGAATATGATAGCGGACTACTTTGGAATGATGAGGACGTTGCAGTTAAGTGGCCATTAGAAGGCTTAGGCGAAATTTTATTATCTGAAAAAGATCAAAAACAAAAGACACTGAAGGAATTAAAGGATTTACCTTTTATTTATGAAGGAGAGAAAAATTAGATGATGGATAAAAAGATGTTAGTTACAGGTGGAGCTGGATTTATCGGAGGAAACTTCGTTCATTATATGGTCAACAAATACCCTAACTATATGATTGTTAATCTGGATGCTTTAACCTATGCTGGAAACCTAGAAACATGCCAACCTGTTGAAGGTAAACCAAATTATAAATTCGTAAAAGGTGATATCGCTGATCGTGAGTTCATCTTTGACTTATTTGAAAAAGAAAAATTTGATGTGGTGGTCAATTTTGCGGCAGAGTCGCATGTTGATCGATCAGTTAAAGATCCTGAAATTTTTATAAAAACAAATGTATTAGGAACACAAGTCTTAATGGATGCATCACGTGCTTATGGAGTAGAGCGTTATCACCAGGTTTCAACAGATGAAGTTTATGGAGATTTACCGTTAGACCGACCAGATTTATTCTTTACAGAAGAAACACCATTACATACATCAAGTCCATATTCAGCGTCAAAAGCTTCTGCTGATTTATTAGTGTTTGCTTATCATCGTACATTTGGTTTACCAATTACAATTTCACGTTGTTCGAATAACTATGGACCTTATCATTTCCCAGAAAAGTTAATTCCGTTAATGATTTCACGCGCGTTAAATGATGAAAAGTTACCGGTATATGGAAATGGTGAAAATGTTCGTGACTGGTTACATGTCTATGACCATTGTGCAGCGATTGATTTAATTTTACATAAAGGTCGTGTAGGAGAAGTTTATAATGTCGGTGGACATAATGAGCGTACTAATTTGGAAGTCGTTAGAACCATCTTAAAAGCATTAGGAAAATCAGAGGACTTAATTACTTATGTGACAGATCGTCCAGGTCATGACTTACGTTATGCGATTGATCCACAAAAATTAGAGAATGAATTAGGGTGGAAGCCAACGTATAACTTCGATACAGGGATTGCTCAAACCATCCAGTGGTATCTAGATAATAAGCAATGGTGGGAAAATATTATCTCAGGTGAATACCAAAACTATTTTGAAAAGCAATATGGTGATCGCTAATGAATGTATTAAGAAGTTACTTTGAAGATTTATTTAAGTTTCGTAAATTAATATATAGCTTATCACTAGACGATTTTAAAGTAAAATATGCAGGATCATATTTTGGAATTGTGTGGGCATTTATTAAACCAATTGTGACTATTTTAGTTTTTTGGTTTGTTTTTCAAGTCGGATTTAGAAATGCCCCTGTAAGTAACGTTCCATATATTCTTTGGCTAATTCCTGCCGTTATTCCATGGTTCTTTTTTGTAGAGGCAATGAATGGAACAACAGGAACGTTATTACAGTATAGCTATCTGGTAAAAAAAATGAAGTTCCCAATTCAAATTTTACCTGTTGTAAAAATTCTTTCTTCTTTATATGTTCATTTATTTTTTATCGCATTTATTTTCTTTATGTATATTATTTATGGATTTGGGTTTGATATTTATCAAATTCAAGTTATTTATTACATTATAGCTTTACTTGCTTTTTTAAATGGAATTGGTTTAATTCTAAGTGCTTTAAATGTTTTCATTAAAGATATGCGAGAAATTGTTAATATTGTTTTAGAAGTTGGATTCTGGCTGACACCAATCTTTTGGTCGTATTCAATGTTATCTGATTCTGTATTAACTTTGTTTAGACTAAATCCAATGTTTTATATAACAGATGGAATGAGAGATACTTTTGTAAATAAAGTATGGTTTTGGGAAAATGTAACATGGATGCTTTATTTTTGGGTGTTGACGATTGTTGTAAATTTAATTGGTATTTTACTTTATAACAAATTAAAACCTCATTTTTCAGATGTTATTTAGGAGGGTTAACATATGCAAGATATCATTAAAGTTACAAACTTAGTTAAAACGTATAAAATGTACGATAAACCAATTGATCGATTGAAAGAAGCTATTAATCCTAAAAAAGTATTACATAAAGATTTTTATGCGCTTAAAGATATAACTTTTACGATTAGTAAAGGAGAAACTGTTGGAATTATTGGAAAAAATGGTTCTGGAAAGTCGACTTTATTGAAAATTTTAACAGAAGTTTTAACTCCAACGAGTGGAGAGGCAATTGTGGATGGAAAAGTATCAGCATTATTAGAGCTGGGTGCCGGATTTAATCCTGAATACACGGGAATTCAAAATATTTATTTGAATGGAAGTGTTTTAGGGTTTGATAAGAAGCAAATGGATGGAAAACTTCAAGAGATATTAGATTTTGCTGAACTTGGAGATTTTATTTATCAACCAGTTAAAACATATTCAAGTGGAATGTTTGTTCGTCTTGCGTTTGCGGTAGCCATAAATGTCGATCCTGATATCTTAATTATTGATGAGGCATTGAGTGTTGGAGATATTCGTTTTCAACAGAAATGCTTTAGAAAGATTGAAGAATTTAAGAAAAAGAAAACTGTTATCTTTGTTTCACATGATATGTCAACAATTATTAATCATTGTGAGAGAGCTATTTGGATTAATGAAGGAGAATTACTTGCCGACGGAGACCCAGTGGAGTTATCTAAAAGATATCGTGCATTTATGATGAATTTAGATTCTGAAATTATTAGTTATGATGATAATGAAGAAGAGCAAATTAGTGAATTAGGAATAAGTTTTAATTCAGTTGCTAACTTGGAAATGTTTGGAGATTTAAAAGCGGAGATTACAGGTGTAAGTTTACAAGATGTTAAGACTGATCAGGGATTAACAGTGGTTGAACCTCAACAAAAAGTCCGCTTACTTATTAAGTGCAAGTTAAATCAAAAAATTGATGAAGCTTTAATCGTTGGATTTACAATCAAAGATCGTTTAGGTAATATTGTAACCCAGTCAAATAGCTACACATTAAATAGTCCAGTAAATCCTAAAAATCGTTATTTTATTTCTTCTTTTGAATTTGAAATTCCAAATTTAACAGTAGGAACTTATACGATTTCACCAGCGATTGCATCTGGAATTCAGGAAGATCATGTGCAACATTGTTGGATTCATGATGCATTGTTATTTGAAGTTGTGAATAAAGGGTTTAATTTATTAGAGGGATATTTATTCTTATCTCCAATTACTTTTAACTTAATCGATTAAGGAGTTTAAAATATGAAATTTACAGGAGAGCGATTTATTCCGCAAAATAATGAAGATGCGGAAATTTATATTGAACATTACCACCGTTATTTAGCAGCTAAGCCACTTGTTAAAGATAAAGTTGTTTTGGATGCAGCCTGTGGTGCTGGATATGGGTCATTTATTCTTTCTAGTGAAGCAAAGATGGTTATTGGTGTTGATATTAGTGAAGAAGCTATTTTACACGCAAAAGAGCAATATAAAAGAGATAATCTAACTTATTTAATGAATTCTATTGAAGAAATTGAGGTAGAAGATCATTCAATCGATGTTGTCATTTCATTTGAAACAATTGAACACGTTGAGGAAGAATTGCAACATAAATTTTTAAAAGAAATTAAACGTGTTTTAAAAAAAGATGGAATACTTATTATGTCTACGCCAGACCGAGAGGTTTATTCACAATTAGTACATTACAGTAATGAATACCATGTAAAAGAATTTGCGAAGATAGAATATAAACAATTTTTACATTTATATTTTGAAAATATTCAGTTTTTTACACAAGGGTTTAAAGTAGCAAGTGTGATTAATGGTGATACAAGCCCAAATATATTGAAAAATATTAATGAGGCTAGAGTAGATGACGATTATTCAATTGATGAAAAGTATTTAATTGCAATCTGTTCTGAAAAGCAAGAAAGTATTGAAGATATTGACTTTAACTCTATTGTGATTGAATCAGGTAAAAAATATAATAATCAAATTCGTCGTATTTTAGACTTACAAGAAGAGGTTGAAGAACGAAATGCGCATCTTAAATATCTAGATAAACAAATTGATGAATTTACTACTGCTCTGTCTAATAAAGAATTAGAAATAAAAGAGTTGATGCAAAAGTATACCTCATTAGACGAAGAAAGCCGTAAAGCCAGTCAGGAGTTTCAAATGGTTGTAGAGCGTTTAAACCATGTGGAACAATCTTTAAGTTGGCGTCTAGTATCAAAATGTAATCGAATAATTGATAAATTAATACCTTTTAATTCGAAGCGACGTTTAATAGTTAGTTTAGGTATTCGATTTATGAAAGAACCTAAAATTTTCTTGAAATCAGTTAATAAAAGTAGTATTAAATCATTTTTCACAATGTTGGGTCAATATGATGCTAATAGTGTCCTCGGACAAGTTGATATTGCACTAAATTCTCAAGAAGAACTAAGTCGTGTAGATATTAAGCTAGTTGATTGTGAGGAAAAAGAGAAAATTATTTTTGAAAAGTTTGAAAATCCAACAGTAAGTATTATCATTCCCGTATATAATCAATTTGATTATACTTATTCTTGCTTAAAGGCCATTAAAGAAAATACGAAAAATGTGACGTATGAAATTATTATTGGTGATGATGTTTCAAATGATGAAACAGTGAATATCTTTGATTATGCAGAAAATATTAAAGTAAATCGTCATGAGAAAAATACTGGCTTTTTAATGAATTGTAATGATGCTGCACAGGTAGCCATAGGTAAATATGTATTATTCTTAAATAATGATACGAATGTGCAAGAGGACTGGTTAGAACCCCTTGTTTCATTAATTGAGAGTGATGAGAAGATTGGTATGGTTGGATCAAAACTTGTTTACTTAAACGGTAAGTTACAGGAAGCTGGCGGAATTATTTGGGATGATGCATCCGGTTGGAATTACGGTCGCTTAGATGATCCAAATAAACCAGAATATAACTATGTAAAAGAAGTTGATTATATCTCAGGTGCTTGTATTATGTTATCGATGAAGCTATGGAAAGAAATCGGAGGATTTGATCAAAGATTTATTCCGGCTTATTATGAAGATACAGATTTAGCTTTTGAAGTGCGTAAGCGAGGATTAAAAGTTGTGTATCAACCAAAATCAATGGTTGTTCATTTTGAAGGAATTTCAAATGGAACAGATTTAAATAGTGGATTGAAAAAGTATCAAGTTGTTAATCTAGAAAAATTCAAAGAAAAGTGGGCTAAAGAATTAAAAGAAAATCATTTTCCTAATGCACAAAATGTCTTTTTAGCAAAAGACCGTAGTGCAGATAAAAAACGTATTTTAGTTGTTGATCATTATGTCCCACACTATGATCAAGATGCAGGTGGTAAGTGTACCTATCACTATCTAAAATTATTTACTAAATTAGGATATAAGGTAACCTTTATTGGTGATAATTTCTTTAAACACGAACCATATACAGGTTTATTGCAGCAAATGGGAATTGAAGTTTTATATGGTAATTGGTACTATCATTCAATTAATGAATGGTTAAAATTAAATGCAAAATATTTTGATTTTGTTTATATGAATCGCCCGCATATTACTGAAAAGTATATTGATTTAATTAAACAATATTCAAATGCGAAAATTATTTATTTTGGGCATGATTTACATTATTTACGTGAACAAAGAAATTATGAAGTGACAGGTGAAGAAAGTCTTTTGGAATCATCGGCTAATTGGAAGCAAAAAGAATTTAATTTATTTAATAAGTCGGATATAATTCACGTTGTAGGAAATTATGAACAAAGTTTAATCCAAAAAGAGATGCCAAATAAGATTGTTAGAAATATTCCATTATATATTTATGATGAATTCTTTAAAAATAAAAATGGATTTAAGGATAGAAAAGATATTTTATTTGTCGGTGGTTTTAGACACAAACCAAATGAAGATGCAGTTTTATGGTTTATGAATGAAATCTGGCCTTTTGTCGCAAAACAAAATCCACAAATGAAATTTTATATTGTGGGATCTAATCCATCTGAACAGATTAAAGCCCTTCATAGTGAGCGTGTTATTGTAACTGGATTCATTAGTGACGAAGAATTAGAAACGTTATATACATCTTGTAGACTAGTAGTAGCTCCTTTACGTTATGGCGCAGGCGTTAAAGGGAAGATTGTTGAGGCAATTTATTATCAAATTCCTGTTGTTACGACTTCAATTGGAGCAGAGGGATTAGTGGATGCAGAACAAGTAATGATAGTAGAAAATAATTATGAAAAATTTGCTGCAAAAATCTGTACGTTATATGATGATGAAATAAACTGGAACTATTTTTCTGAACAAGAAGCCAAATATATTTGTAAACACTTCTCTGAAAATGCAGCAATTAGTATCATAAATAAAGATTTTAATTAATAAAAAATTAAATTGGATCAATAATTTCTTAGTAAATTATTGATTCTTTTCTATATCTGTATACTTAAGATAAAAAGTGGTGAAAATTTATGAAAAATATTATTATATCAGGCGGAAGCGGAACAAGACTTTGGCCATTATCAAGACAAAAATATCCTAAACAATTTTGTGAACTTATCGGAGATAAATCTTTATATCAATGTACTATTGAAAGAAATATGAATAGTTGTGATGAATTTATCATTGTTACTAATAAAGATCACTACTTTGTTGCAAAAGATGAACTAGAGTATGTAGGAGTAGGAAAAAATAAATTTATATTAGAACCAGTTGGTAGAAATACAGCTCCTGCAATCACATTAGCTTGTTTAAGCTTACATGAAGATGATGTAGTATTAGTAACGCCTGCCGATCATTATATTGAAAAAATGATAGGATATCATGAAGCGCTTCAGAAAGGATTAGAACATGCAAAACAAGGGTATTTAGTTACATTTGGAATTAAACCGAAATATCCAGAAACTGGTTATGGTTATATTTGTGCAAATGGAGAAGATGTTTTAAGCTTTAAAGAGAAACCAAATTTAGATTTAGCAAAAGAGTATGTTAATAGTGGAAATTACTTATGGAATAGTGGAATGTTCGTTTTTAAGGTCGGAACATTTCTTGATGAATTAAAAAAATATCATCCAGAGATGTTAGAAGCGTGTAAAAATAGTTTTAATAACTCTAGCTTTGATAGTGTAGAGAATAAAATAGAGATTTTAGAAGATGATATGAAAAAAATTCCGTCAGATAGTATTGATTATGCTGTAATGGAAAAAAGTAGTTTAATAAAAGTAGTTCATACAGATATTTCTTGGAGTGACTTAGGAAGCTTTGAGTCTTTAGATGATGCAATGAAAAAAGATGAAGATAATAATACATACTGTGAAAACTATGTTAGTTTAGGGAGTAAAGATAACTTAGTTATAAGTAATAATAAAATTGTAGCAACAATTGATGTAGATAATCTAGTCATCGTGGATACTGATGATGCTTTATTTATTAGTAAAAAAGGATCATCCCAAAAAATAAAAGATTTAATTCCAAAACTTCAAAAATTAGATAAAAATATAACTGAATTGCATACTACGATTTATCGACCTTGGGGTAAATATACAATTTTAGAAAATGGACAAGGATATAAGATTAAGAAGATTATAGTTAAACCTGGTCATAAACTATCTAGACATGTTCATTTCCATAGAAATGAACATTGGACTGTTTTAAGTGGAACAGCCAAAGTTGAAATCGGACAGGAAAATTATGTTTTATGTACGAATGAATCAAGTTATATACATATGGGTGTAGAACATTGTCTGATTAATCCCGGTAAAATTGATTTAGTGATGATTGAGACATCTGTTGGTGCCTATTTAGAAGAAGATGATACTTTTACTGTTTTAAAATAATTAAATGAAAATTATAGTTTTTTTGTGTTTCATAGAAAGTGAGTTTGCGAATGAAAAAAAAATATGGTTTGGAATATTTTTATTTATAATTATATTTAATATTATTATTACGAACTATCAGGTAAAATTAGTTATCAATTTTGGAGAAGAGTCACAATTGGAAAATCAAACTTTACAAGTTATGTATGATAGTGGAACAAACGACTCTTATCCTTTTACTGGAAAATATTCTAGTTATAACTTAGTCAAAGATAGCGAATTTGAAAAGATATTTAAAATTCCGGTTGCTCGAGATGATAAGATAAGAATTAATTTCGTTTCAGGGAATATAGATAGTTTTAATATAGATAGCATAGAGCTAAAATATATGGGGATTCCTATTCTTTGTAAGAATTCTGAAGAAATTTTTAATGAATTTAAAAATCTAAATGATATTCAGATGATTTTAAATAATGAAAAGGTATTTTTTATTGTTCAAGGAAATGATCCATATATCGAAAATATGAAATTTACTAATTTTAATATTGAATTATTAGAATTCATTATGACAGCTATTTGTAGTTTCATAGTAACCTATTTGTTGATGCAATTTATTCTCATAATGTATAGTCAACGACAAAGAATTATTAGTATTCTTTCAGTTTGCAAGAATAAGTTATTTAGTTTTATTCCCTTTATTTATTGTGTTTGGATTTTTGGTAATTTAGTTTTAGCTTTTATTAGCGAATGGATTTCTAATGATAAATTTAATATTATAAATCAATTTCCTATTTATATTCTTTCCTTAAGTATTATTTTCACTATTACAAGTTTAGTTTTTATTTTAAAGAATAAATTAACAATTTATTTTTTAATCTCTATTTTTATTTTAATTATTTCAAGTATTAATAAAATGATAATATCCTTTAGAGGAGTCCCTTTAACTTTTTCAGATATTTATTCGCTTAGGGACGGGTTAAGTATCTTAAATAACTATATTAACAATTGGATGATATATTGTTTTTTTATTATATTAATCATAATGTTTGTTTTAATTTTCAATTTGATAAAAAAAGAAAAAAAATAAGGGAATCATATTCAAAATTAAATATTATTCCTTTTATTATAAGTTTATCCGTAACAATTCTCCTAGTAAAAATATATAATTTATCAGGGATATTGATTAGTCAGCCATGGAATATTGCTTATGAATATGAATATAATGGATTTACTTATTCACTATTAAGTTCAGCTACAGAAACTATTAGGAAGGTCCCTAAAAATTATAGTAAAGATTATATATTAGATTTGAAGGAGACTATAAATACAGAAAGTAATAGTACTCTCTTAAATGACTCTAATCCTAATATTATAATTGTCCAATTAGAATCTTTTTTTGATCCCACATCTATTGAAGGATTGGAGTTTTCAAAAAACCCTCTTTCGTTTTATAATTCATTGAGAGATAATTATACTTCAGGAGATTTATATGTTCCGACTTTTGGTGGAGGTACAGTTAGAACAGAATTTGAGATATTGACAGGAATGAATATTGATTATTTAAGTCCCGGCGAAATTCCTAATTCAACAATTTTAAAAAAGAGTAATATTTTTTCTTTAGCACATAATCTTAATCAACAAGGGTATACTTCTCACTTTGTTCATAACAATCGTGGAGATTTTTATCAAAGAAATGTAGTGTATAAAAACCTAGGATTTAATACTTTTTCGTCTATTGAGTATTTTGCAAATTATACTATTGATAAATATTGGCCGAAAGATGAATCTTTAGTTACTCCAATTTTAGATGCCTTAAATACAACTATTGGTTCAGATTTTATTTACGTTGTAACCGTTGAGAGTCATGGGGGATATTCTAGCGAAAAAATGGAAAATCCAATTCAAGTTAAAGGAGATTTAAAGCAAGAAGTGTTAAATCAAATTGAGAATTACAGTAATGTATTATATGAGGTGGATAAATTTATTAATAATCTGGTTGAAGAGGTTAATCAGTTGCAGGAAAACACTGTTATAGTGTTTTTGTCTGATCATTTACCACAGTTATTATATTTTAATGATATGGTAAATACGGATAATTATAAAAATACAACTGAATATATTATTTATGATAACTTTAATTTAGAAAAACAAGATGATAATATAGAAACTTACCAATTATCAACTAAAATATTATCTTTGCTAGGATTAAATTTGGGACCAATAGAAAATATTCATCGATTTTTAAAGGATAATGATGATTATCAAGAGATTTTAGAAATTATACAATTTGATATTCTATTTAAGGATAGACTATATTATAATAATTCACAGAAGCAATTAATAAATGAAATGCAAATGGGGATTAATCCGGTAGAGTTAGATAATTACTTTATAGAAGAAGATGCACTCATCATTAAAGGAAAAAATTTTAATACCTTTTCAAAAGTTTATTTAGATAATAAATTAGTTTTAACCGAATATATTGATAGTGAAACATTAAGAGTAAATAATATTAAATCTTTTAAATCAGTTAGTATTAAGCAAGTTACTTCAGAAGGTGTATCATTAAGTAGTACAGTCACTTTAAAAAATTAATAAAAAAAGATATTAGATATTTTCTTCATCTGATATAGTACCTCTATGATAGACAAAAAAAATAAAAGCGAAACTATCAATTATGATAGAATCATTTTTGAGTCTACTATAGAGGTACTTTTCTTATACAATCAAAACGTATTAATAGTAGTTTGATTTATACAACTGAACTCAAACTTCAAGTTGTTAATCTTTATTTAAGTGGAGTTACCTTTAGCTAAAAATGCATGACTTCATACGGATCAAGGCTATCAATTTACAAATAAAAATGACATGAAAAATAGCGCTATAGGAATGGTACAGTCGACATCTTACAGAGGTAACTGCAAAGGACTTGGCCTGTATTGAAAACTTATTCCGTCATCTTAAAACATAGATGTCATTCTTTAGTTTACTACAAACTTTAGAGGAAGTTAAATAATCCATATCAAACTACATTTATTTGAATCTAGGTCAATATTTTGGACACAAAAAAATTAAGTTTTTAAGCAATTTGTCGTACAAATTGTTCACATTCTTGGGGTGTTAAATAATTAATCACTCCATGACTTCGTTTGCGATTATACCAGCCTTCTATGTATTGAAATAAAGCGATTCTAGCTTGTTGGAAGGTAACATAAGTTATTTGATATACTTCTTCATTCTTTAGAGTGGCATGGAAAGATTCAATATAATCATTGTCGTAAAGACACCCTTTACGACTAAAGGATTGAAGAATATTTAAATTCGAAATTAAGTTTTTAAAGTCTTTGATTGTATACTGTGACACTAGATTAGCATGAAGAATAAGATCATCTTTAAGTCTTTGAGAAATATAAGCTGGATTGTCAACACTAAACTAAACAACTTTTTTAAGGGTATTTTGACGATATTCAACTGGGGATAAATATCCCAGTGAAGAGTGGATCCTATGATTGTTATACCAGTTAACGTAGTCGGCAAATTCATAACCTAGTTGTTCTTGGGTTTCAAATATCTGATGGTTTACAAATTCTGTTTTGATTACTTTATAGGTCGCTTCTGCAACAGCGTTGTCATAGGGACATCCCTTCATACTTAAAGAGCGTTCAATTTCAAATACCTCTAAAATCTCATCAATGATTTTATTCTTAAATTCGTTACCTCGATCCGTGTGGAAAATCTTGATTTGACTTAGGTTAGTTTGGACGG
>NZ_AEXQ01000002.1:0-67896 GCF_000191865.1 Turicibacter sp. HGF1 | reverse complement strand
GGTGGTGTGATGATTGGAAATTAAATGGTGCTTAAAATGGTGTAGTGGATGGAGGTTAAGAATGTATATGAATAAATAGTGTGGAGTTGATAATTTGATATGAATGAGTTTAGTGAAACTATAGTGCAATGAGACAAACTTTTAGAATATTGAAGGTTGATGAGAACTAAGCGCGATAGTTTTTAAAAGACTGTAGTTTAGTTGAAAGGAAAGATGTTAAAGGAATTTTTTGAATGAAAGGATATAGGGTTTGGAATGGATGGAGGTTAAGTAATTAGTAAGATGTCGCACTTAAAGTTAAGTAATGGATAGGAATATATTTGTTAATAAAATTATTTGAGGTACTAGCGACACTTTGTTCTTCATCAATAAATCACTAGGCTTAATATTAAGATTCGAGTTGATAGGGTGCATCAAATATTTTGCTGATGGCTATTGTTATAAGAATTAGTGTAGTGCTTCGATGATTGCTATTCTAGTGGTGTGATAAGTTGTTTTCTTGTTTTCTAACTCCTTATCACAATAATAGTTTATTCTAGAGCATCTTTTTTGCATGAGCAAAAGGAATAGTTCTCTATATTTTTTTAAAAAAGTGTGTATTATTTTTAAAGTGCTTGATTTATCGGTAAAAAGGCCATAATAGGAGTAACGTATTTTTATAATTCTTAAAATTTGGGTTATGTGGTATAATACTCATGATAGCCAACGTTTAGAAGGGGGTCTTTTGATGAAGACAAAGTCGCTAGTAAATGCAGCGATGATGATGGCCATTTACTTAGTTTTTTTTATTTTATATAATGTCGGAATTTTACCAAGTATCATGACACTTCTGTTACCTATTCCCCTCATTATCTATAGCGTGGTTAGTCAGAAGGTGTCTGATATTCTATTATTGTTGCTTGGATGTACGATTGGAACGTACTTGATTGGATCTGTTTATGGTTTAATGACAACGCTTCTTTATGGTATAACAGGTGCTCTTTTAGGAATTGGAATTGTTAAAAAGTGGCCTTATTGGAATCGTATTTTGAATGCATCAATTGTGTTTGTTGTAGTTATGCCATTAATGACTTATGTCTTAACCAAATTAAGCATTTCGGAAATGTTTTTACAGACGATGAATGAGATGTTTAGTGTTTTTGATCAAGTTGGAAGTGTGATGCCTGAAGGAAGTATGGAGCAATTGACTTCGATGCAAGAGATGATGCAGACGGTTATTCCAATGGTAATGCCAACGTTGCTGTTAATTATGGGTGCAATTCAAGCTTTTTTAAGCGACAAGGTTTCGACTCTTGTGTTAAAACGCATGCATCTTCAAACTCCAGTTTCACAGCCTATTTCTGAGTTTCAACTTGGAGCAAAGCTTGCTATTTTATTGATTATTTCACAGTTTGCGATGGCTTTTGTTAGAAATAGTGGTGTGACAGTTGTTTTATTAAACGTGGTAATGCTTTTAAACACTTTATTTATGATTCAAGGAATTATTGTGGCTATTCAGTTCTTTAAATCAAGAAATCAAAAAGGTTTAGGCATTATGGTTGTTGTATTCGCCATTTTATCAAACTTAGTTATGTTTGTTTCATTGATTGGAATGATGGATGCATTGTTTGATTATCGAAAACGTTTTGAGATAAAAGGGGTATAGTGAAAGGTGGTGTATCGATAGTGAAGAAGGTTCGGAAATGGTTGGATGAATATCAAGAACACCTTGGCTATATTACTGTATCGAGCTTATTTATTCTTGTTTCAGGAGTTTATGCTTATTTTCAGTCAGATGTGATTTCACTAATCATCTTCTTGTACTTTGTAGGAGACGCTATCTATAAGATTAATGCGTATTATCATTATAAGTTAGATACTAAAAAGCGAATTGAAGCAGTTAGCTATCGTGTGAAGCATGCAGGTGAGATTGTTTTTAATGAATTACCAATTGGAGTTTTATTATATGATGAAGCTCATGAAGTGGTCTGGTTTAATGGTTTTGCAAAACAAATTTTCGGTGCAGATTTACATGATCTTCCTTTACAAACGATGAGTGAAGCTTTGTATGATAAGGTTTTAGGGGAGAGCGCTGTTTTTGAAATTACGGTTAAAGATAAAACATATTTAGTAGAACATCATCGTGATGAGCGCTTGTTATATTTAACGGATAATACACCGTTCACAGATCTTTGTAAGAAGTATGTGAATGAACAACCGGTTATTGGGGTACTCATTATGGATAATTACGATGAAGTTATCCATAATTTAAAAGAACAAGAAAAAAGTGAATTTTATGGAAAAATAGTTTCTATTATTATGCAGTGGGCTGAAGAAAATAATATTTATATTCGAACAGTTTCAAGTGACCGTTTTGTGATGATGATGTCTTTTGAAGTGTTGCAGAAATTGCGTGATAAGAAGTTTGCTATTTTAGATAAGGTTCGTGAAGCGGCAAAAGAAAAAGAGATGTTGTTAACTATTAGTATTGGCTTAGCAACAGGCTATGAAAGTTTTGCTGAGCTTGGTCAGCGTGCGAATTATATGCTAGATTTAGCCTTAAGTCGTGGTGGTGATCAGGTTGCTATTAAAATTGCAAGTGACGATAAGTTCTTATTCTATGGTGGAAAAACAAATCCAGTTGAAAAACGTAATCGTGTAAGAGCGCGTGTTAATGCACAAGCTTATGAACGTTTGGTTCGTGATAGTGAACGTGTGATTATTATGGGACATCGTTATCCAGATGTCGATGCAATTGGAGCAAGTATTGGATTGCTTCGTATGAGCATTGCCTCGAAACGAGAAGCGTATATTGTTTTAAAAGAAGAAGAATTAGATAAAACAGCTAAAAATTTCGTCGCTGCCATTATGCAAGATGAGAAGTTAAGGCCTTATTTTATTTCATCTGAGATGGGGCTAGAGTTAATGACGAAAAATACGTTACTTGTTGTTGCCGATACGCAAGATCCAAAAATGGTAATTGAACCATTACTTTTACAACGTGCGAAGAAAATTGCGGTATTCGACCATCATCGTAGAGGGGTCGATGTGATTGAATCTGTGCTCTCGTTTGCAGAACCATACGCATCTTCAACTGTTGAATTAGTAGTGGATATGTTTGATTATTACTCTCAAAAAATTAAGATGTCGTCGCTTGAAGCATCGATTATGCTTGCGGGAATTATTGTAGATACAAGACGTTTTTCATATCATACGGGACGTCGAACTTATGAAACGGCTGCGATTTTAAAACAAAAAGGGGCAGAGGAGAAGTTAGTACAACAGCTTCTACGTACGCCGCTTGAAAATTATTATAGTAAAGCGCATTTAATCGAACGTGCGGAGATTTTCAAAGATGTGTTTATTATCGCGCCAGCAGATGATGAGATGGTACTTGAAAAAGTTCAAATTGCTCAGACTGCAGATGAGTTATTAAATGTTCAAAATATTAAGGCATCATTTGTGATTTCGCGTATTGATGATCAACATATTGGAATTAGTGCGAGATCACTTGGAGATATTAATGTTCAACTCTTGATGGAACAATTAGGTGGCGGTGGCCATTTAAATAATGCAGCAACTCAGATTAAAGGGATTAATACTCAAGAAGCTGTGTTGATGTTAAAAGATGCAATTGAAAAAGAATTAGAAGAAAGTGGTGACTAGGCATGAAAGTAATTATGTTAGTTGATGTTAAAGGTAAAGGTAAACGTGGAGAAGTTAAAGATTTCCCTAATGGGTTTGCAAACTTTTTAATTAAAAATAAACAAGCTGTTGATGCTACACCAGCAAATATGAATAAATTAAAGCAACAACAAGCTGAAGAAGAAAAACAGGCTGAATTAAGATTAGAAGAGGCGAAAGCTTTAAAAGCGGATCTTGAACAAAAAACAGTTATTGTTAAAGTAAAAGCTGGAGATAACGGACGTGTATTTGGATCTGTTAGTACTAAAGCAATTGCAGAAGAATTTGAAAAACAATTTAAAATTAAATTAGATAAACGTAAAATGGATTTAGAGGAACCAATTCGTGGTTTAGGAATGGCACGAGTTCCAATTCACTTACACCCAGAAGTAACAGCAACAATTAATGTTCAAATCAAAGAAAAATAATTAGAAGATGAAGGTTGGTCACGTCTATGCTAGAAACGCAAAACCGACACATGCCACATAGCACTGATGCTGAGCAAGCGATTCTTGGTGCGATGTTACTTGATGAAAAGGTATGTGAGGATGTAAAGTTAAAGTTACAGCCCGATGATTTTTATCATCATCGTCATCGCATTATTTATGAAGCGATGTTAACGTTGCTTGAGCAAAATAAAGGGGTCGATGTAACAACTGTTACGGCTTTTTTACAGGATCATAAGCGTATTTCAGAAATTGGTGGCGTTGAGTATATCTTAACCATTTATGAGAGTGTTGCAACGACTGCTCATACCGATCATTATATCGATATGGTTCTTGAAAAGTCGATTTCACGTTTAATTATTAATCGAGCCCAAGAATTAATTGAACAAGGTTATAGTCCTGAGACATCGACTCAGGATTTAATCGATGCAGCAGAACAAAAGTTTTCAGGCCTTTCTCGTTTGAATCAAGGGTCTGATTTTAAAAAGATTAATAATGTCTTAGTCGATTTTATTAAAAATGTTGAAAAGTTATCACAATCAACTGGAGAGGTAACGGGGTTAACAACCGGATATACGGCCTTAGATGATATTACATCAGGATTACAAAATAATGACCTAATTATTGTAGCAGCACGTCCGGCGATGGGGAAAACAGCCTTCGCCTTAAATGTTGCACAAAATGTGGCAAAATTAAATAATGTAAATGTCGCTATCTTCAGTTTGGAGATGGGGGCTGACCAGTTAGTTTCTCGTCTTGTCAGTGCTGAGGGACGAATTGAGGCACACCGTTTGAAAACGGGGAACTTAGAAGGTGCTGACTGGCGCTCATTAAAAATCGCCACTGATGTATTAGGTGGTCTTGGAATTTATATTGATGATACACCTGGTATCAGAGTTGGGGAGTTACGCGCTAAATGTCGTCAACTACATCAACAAAAAGGTCTTGGATTAGTCCTTATTGACTACTTACAGTTATTATCGGGAAGTAAATCTAATGGTGGGAACCGCCAACAAGAGGTATCGGAAATCTCGCGTATGTTAAAAGAGATGGCCCGTGAATTGAAAATTCCGGTTATCGCTTTATCACAGTTATCACGTCAGGTTGAAAGTCGTGAAGATAAACGACCAATGATGTCTGACTTACGTGAATCGGGAAGTATCGAGCAGGATGCCGATATCGTAACCTTCTTATACCGTGAAGATTATTATAAAAAGGATCCTGAAACGAATGATAATATCGTCGAAGTCATTTTCGCTAAACACCGTAACGGTGCTGTCGGAACAATTAAATTAGCATTCCGAAAAGAAATTAGCCGCTTCGAAAATCTAGCCTTTGTACCAGAAGGAGCAAGTGTCCCAGACTTGTAATATAACCTTGTTTAAAGATATGGATTAAGTATAGATACTATGAAGTTAGAGTTTTTTAACTCTGACTTTTATTTGTAAATAAAAACGTTGTACATTTATAACACATTTTGACGATAGCAAAGACTTATATTATAATTAGGAATGGATAATTATATAATTCTAGATAAGTTTTGTGCAGTTGAAAACTTTTGGCTGGACTATAGGATGTCTTGGCACCAAAAAGATTTAGCAACTAAGGCTGATGTTTTATGGCTAGAAAACATTTTTGTTTATATATAGAGGAGGATTCAACTTATGTTTGAACGTTTAGAGGCAATCTTAGAGCGTTATGAAAAAATTAATGAGATGATGGCAGATCCTGCAATCGTTACTGATATTAAAAAATTAACTGAGTTATCAAAAGAACAACGTGGTCTTGAAGAGACAGTTAATGTGTATACTGAATATAAAAATATTGCAAGTTCTATTGAAGATTTAAAAGAAATGGCTAAAGATTCTGATCCAGAAATCAGTGAAATGGCTGAAATGGAATTAGAGGAATTAAAACCTCGTTTACCAGAGCTTGAGCAACAATTAGAAATTTTATTAATTCCTAAAGATCCAAATGATGAGAAAAACGTTATCGTTGAAATTCGTGGAGCAGCAGGTGGAGATGAAGCAAATATTTTCGCTTCAGACTTATACCGTATGTATACGAAGTATGCTGAGTTAAAAGGATGGAAAATTCAAGTTATGAACGTTGACTATTCTGAATCAGGAGGGATGTCACAAGTTGAGTTTATGATTTCAGGTGAAAGTGTGTTCTCTCACATGAAGTATGAATCAGGAGCTCATCGTGTACAACGTGTTCCTGCAACTGAATCTCAAGGACGTATCCACACATCTACAGCAACTGTATTAGTTATGCCAGAAGCAGAAGATGTAGATATTGAAGTAAGTATGAATGATATCCGTGTTGATACATTCTGTTCATCAGGACCTGGTGGTCAGTCTGTAAATACAACGAAATCTGCAGTACGTTTAACTCACGTTCCAACTGGAATCGTTGTATCATGTCAGGATGGAAAATCTCAGCATGAAAATAAGGCGAATGCATTAAAAGTATTAAAAGCTCGTATTTATGATTCAATTTTACAAGAGCGTTTAGAAGCTGAAGGTGAAGAGCGTCGTTCAAAAATTGGTACTGGAGAACGTTCAGAAAAAATCCGTACATATAACTATCCACAAAACCGTGTAACAGATCACCGTATTGGATTTACTATTCAACAGTTAGATCGCGTTATGGAAGGTAAATTAGAACCAGTTATTGAAGCGTTAATTACGGAAGAACAAAAACGTAAATTAGCTCATCAAGAATAGTTTTTATATATAAAAGGGTACTCTAAGTTTAAAGTACCCTTTTATTTTGACATAATAAAAAGCGCCCGGGGGAGGGGCGCTTTTTTAATTAGGAGAGAAACTGTAGAGGGGGGAGACTCTACAGTATTCAAGTGATAAGAATTCACTGGGGGGAGTGAATTCTTATCTATCCCTCGAACCTCTTTGGGGGAAAAGAGGGAAGCTCGGAAAAAGTCTTTGCTTTCACGAGGGAGTTTAAAGTATTAAAATACTTTGGGAGAGAATTATAAGGAGAGAGTATGAAAAATAAAACTTTAAAAATTGGGGAGAGAAATGAGTAATGAAATAAAGTTTTATATGGGGGGAAGAGTATGCCCGTAAGTTTCTCGTCTTACGGACAATTATAGTATAGGCAGTTATAATTATTTTTAAACATTAAATACAAAAAAATTTAAAATTTAATTATATTGGATTAAAATAATACTTTTTGATGTAAATAAGTATTAAAAAAGCGCCCGGGGGAGGGGCGCTTTTTTAAAATTAGGAGACTGTAGAGGGGGGGAGACCTCTACAGTGTTCAAGTGATGAGAATTCACTGGGGGGAGTAAATTCTCATCTATCCCTCGAACCTCTTTGGGGGAAAAGAGGGAAGCTCGGAAAAAGTCTTTGCTTTCACGAGGGAGTTTAAAGTATTAAAATACTTTGGGAGAGAATTATAAGGAGAGAGTATGAAAAATAAAACTTTAAAAATTGGGGAGAGAAATGAGTAATGAAATAAAGTTTTATATGGGGGGAAGAGTATACCCGTAAGTTTCTCGTCTTACGGACAATTATAGTATGAACCTATACTGTGAATTTTAAACGTATATTGTGTAAAAAAAATAAGTTTTTTTAAGATATTTTTTTAGTAATTCTAAAATATGGTTCCAATAATGCTTAAATACTGCATTTATTGCTGCATCTAATATAATATATGTTAGGCGAATGAAATGGTGATGGCCAGGATAAAGATTTTAGAGAAATGAAGAGAATAATATTTTAAAAGATATAGAGTTATTTATACACAAGGCTATTTGAATAAAGAAGTGAATAAATATAGAGAAAATAGTGCGTATTGATAGAGAATGTCGATCTGATTAATCAGGATGTTTTGAATTGGGATAAATAAATGATTTGCATGTTTATAGAATTTAGAGTAAAATGGGATTGATTTTAAGAAGACGGTGATAAAAATGAAAACAATGCGCGAATTGTTAAAGTGGGCTGAAGATTATGCCCTTGAAAATGGAAAAGAAGATTCAGCTGTTAAATTATTATTAATGCATGTAACTGGGAAAGAGAGTTACGAAATTTTAGCTGATATGAATATGGAAGTGCCACAAGAACAAGTTGAAGAATTTGAACGTAGTGTTAAAACGTATGTGGAGCAAAATATCCCTGTGCAACACATTATGGGCTATGAAACGTTCTTTGGTCATAAATTTATCGTAAATGATGACGTATTAATTCCTCGTTTTGAAACGGAAGAGTTAGTAGCTAATGTTTTATCAACATATGATGATGTGTTTGATGGGGCAGCAGTTAAACTCGTTGATGTTGGAACAGGTAGTGGTGCAATTGGTGTTACTTTAGCGGTTGAAGAGCCAAATATGGAAGTGACAGTAACTGAGCTTTCTGAGGCAGCTTTAGAAGTGGCAAAGAAAAATGCTGCTAATTTAGGAGCTAATGTGACGTTCTATCAAGGGGATATGTTACAACCTTTAATTGAACGTGGATTAAAGTTTGATATTTTAGTTTCAAATCCTCCATATATTCCATTAACTGAAGATGTGGATCCACTTGTGAAAGATAATGAACCACACTTAGCTTTATTTGGTGGAGAAGATGGATTAAAATTCTATCGTCAAATTTTAAAAGATGCTCATAAAGTGGTAAATGAGAAAAATATTATTGCATTTGAGCATGCTTATAATCACAAAGAAGCCATGGCTGAACTTGTGAAACAACACTTCCCAAATGCAGAATTTGAAACATTAAAAGACCTAAACGGAAAAGACCGTATGACAATTATTATAAATAAGTAGGGGGGACCCAGGCTAGCGAAGCTAGATTTCCTCAACCACTGGGGAGATATAAAGTAAGAGATTGAACCTCGTTTAAGATGAAAGCGAGCGAAGAGAGCTCTTAGCTTTCCTCCGCTAGTGGGCGGGGGTGAACCTTGCTTAAGATGAAATAAATCAAATGTTCTCTTAGTTATTATTAGCAAAGAGAGAATACTATCTTTAATTATGATGATAGAGTAAGTAATGTATAGAATGGGGATGTCTTTAGACATCCTCCTTTTTGTAGGAGGAATATGAATGATTTTTAAAAAGGAACAGCTATCTGAAATAATAGGACAACTTCATGAAGATGATGTCATTGTTTTTCCAACTGATACGGTTTATGGAATTGGGGCTAATATTCATTCTCCCATTGCTTTGAATAAGATTTTTGAGGTGAAGAATCGTCCGACAGATAAGTCACTGATTATTTTATGTGCGAATGTTATGCAGATGGAGGAGATTGTTGGACCACTAGATCAACAGGTTAAGGTGCTTGTGGATAATTTTTTACCTGGAGGATTGACGCTAATATTGAATACAAAGTTGGAGTTAGCAGATGAGATTACACGTGGAAAATCGACAATTGGATTACGTATTCCAAATCATCCAGTGGCTCTTGAATTGCTAGAGAAGATCGGGCCCTTAGCTACAACGAGTGCTAATATTTCTGGAGAACCTAGTCCGACAATGATAGAAACTTCGAATCCAGTTATCTCTCGTGTGAAGTTTGTTATTGATGATGGAGAGACGATGGAGAAAGTACCATCTACTATTTTAGATTGCACGCAAAGTGAGATAGTTATTTTACGCCAAGGTGCTATTTCAGAAGAAGAAATAAAAAAGTTTTAAAAAATAAAGTTAGATGTATAATTTTAAAAAAATCATCCATACTGAGTTATCAGCGAAAGGGATGGTGTTTGAGATGACAAACAAAACAAAAATTATCGTAGCAATAACTTTAATTATGATGGTAGTAGTATACCAAATAGGAAAAACTGAAACAAAAACAACATATGCAGAGGAAACTGTGACAGTGAATGATACAGCAATTAGAATTCGTATTATTCCTAATTCAAATAAATATGAAGATCAACAAGCTAAGAAAATGGTTCGATTTGCTATTGATGAATATTTAGCAAACAATAAAACATATTTTGAAACGATTGATTCAACTCGACAATTTATTGTTGAAAATATTGGTGAGATTGAAAAAACAGTAGCTTATGTTTTAGATACTATCAATTATGATGAAGAGTTCGAGGTTTCATATGGTGCACATTTATTTCCGGAAAAACAATACAACGGAGCAACTTATGATGCAGGTTACTATGAAAGTTTAGTTATTACAATCGGTGATGGTCTTGGTAACAATTGGTGGTGTTTTATGAATCCTGATCTTTGTTTAGGTCCAAGTGCAACTAAAGCTGAGGAATCAGACGATCATTGGAATGCTCAATATACAGCAATGGAGACAACACAAGAGGCATTTCAAACTAAACAATTTAAATCATATTTTGGTGAAGTGTTTGAAACTCTTTTTGGTGGTCGTGACACTAAAGTAAATGAGAATACTTATGCAAAGGTAGATCAATCAGCAAAAGCAAATTGGTATTTATATGAGGATGAATATTAAAATATTCTTTGCTTATAAAAACAAACACTCCCATTCAACTCCTTTTATCTAGTTAAGAATAATGAAGCAGCAATTGCTTTGTTATTCTTTTTTGTTATTTAAGTATTTTATTAATAATTTAGCTAGATAGCGAATATAGATTTAGATATATAACTGTGATTAATTTTCTCTATATCAGTCTGCTAAGTTTTGTACATTAGTTGATTGCCCTATTAATAGAAGGTCATTTTATTTGAAAATAATAGGCGACCCGTCTAGTTAGTGTTTATATCATCAATCGAGTCTAATTCGAAAGTGTGTAAAACATTTCTGTAGATATATAGAAAGAAACTTTTATCGGGATTATAGTTGGACTTGATTATCAAGTATCTGAATAACTAAGACCAACTTTCATTATCCAGGTTATGAATCGTTATGTATATAGGAGGGGGAGTAGATTATGGCAAGTGTGAAACGTTATACAAGTGAAGATTATGATTTAGTATGTGAATTTGTAAAAAGAGCATCAGGGATTGAAACAGTAAATGAAGAAATTATCGCCCATTCTGTTTTAATTAAGAATGACGAAGAGGTGACTGGGATGGTATCCTATGAAAAGTTTGATGGATTAGGGATTATTCGTTATTTCATTTATAATCATCAAATTAATCCCGATTTATTAGTTAATATGTTTTTTGAATTGTACGCTAGTGCTAAGGCAGCGGGAATTAATCAACTGATTTCAATGGCTAATCAACCATATGCTTACCAGTTGTTTGAATTACTAGGATTTATTGAGGTGAAGAAACCAACTAATTTAGGGGAATCAGATTTATTTAAAGATGATCAGATGCGTGTTATGAGTATTAAATTTTAGATAAATGGAAATGATTAGATAAAAATGGAAGATAAAAGTGGGAAAATTTTGAAGGATAGTTTGATTTATCACCTAAATTTTATGATATAATAAAATGGATGTGATTTTGACAGGTAAGAAGGAGTGTATATTCATGAAAGTAGCTATTGCATGTGATCATGGTGGATTTGCGTTAAAACAAGAAATTTTAGCTTTATTAAACGATATGAATGTACAATATGAGGACTTTGGAAGTTATAATGATTGTGCGGTAGATTATCCAGATTACGCGTTTAAAGTATCAGAAGCTGTTGCAGCTAAAGAATTTGATCGTGGAATCTTAATTTGTGGTACTGGAATCGGAATTAGTATTGCAGCGAATAAAGTTAAGGGAATTCGTTGTGCATTAGTTCATGATTTATTTTCTGCAAAAGCAACTCGCGAACATAACGATTCAAATGTTTTAGCAATGGGAGGACGTGTCATTGGTCCGGGTCTTGCTCGTGAAATCGTTTCTGTATGGTTAACAACGGAATTTATGGGTGCACACCATACTGCACGTATTGAGAAAATATCAAAATATGAAAACGCTTATGAAATCCTGAAATAGGATTTCTTTTTTTGTTAAACATATAAATAGTAAGATTCGTTCAAACTGATAGAGTGTGTACAATAGATAATGTTGTTGAAAAAAATGATAAACGTAAAAATTTTGTAGAAACATGTAAATGTATTCACGATTTATACTATTTATTGATTGAAATGATAGTTAAAAAGTTGTAGAATTACTAAATGAATTATGAAAAATTATAGAAAAAAAAGAGGTGACCGACGTGATTAAAGTTAATATTTTAGATCATCCGTTAATTCAACATAAGCTAACACAAATCCGACAAAAGGAAACATCGACAACTCAATTTCGCCAAATGATTAATGAAATCGGTGGATTAATGGTTTATGAAATTACGCGTGATTTACCATTAGAACAAATCGAAATTCAAACACCAGTTGCAACAACTAAGGCTAATGTTATTGCAGGTAAAAAAATGGTTGTTGTACCAATTTTACGTGCTGGTCTTGGAATGGTTGACGGTATCTTACAAATGATTCCATCTGCTCGTATTGGACATATTGGAATTTTCCGTGATGAAGAGACATTACAACCAGTTGAGTATTTCGCAAAGTTCCCAGATGGACTTGATCAACGTGATATTTTCATTGTTGACCCGATGTTAGCAACAGGGGGATCTGCTATTGCAGCAATCAATTCAATTAAAAAACGCGGAGCTAAAAATATTAAACTTGTTTGTTTAGTTGGTGCACCTGAAGGAGTTAAAGCAGTTAATGAAGCTCACCCAGATGTAACAATTTACTTAGCATCTTTAGATGAGAAATTGAACGAAAAAGGTTACATTGTACCTGGTCTTGGAGATGCAGGAGACCGAATTTTCGGAACGAAATAAATGAGTGGATCACCTAAAGTTGTAAAAGCCATGAAGTGGATGACGCTTATGTCACAGGTTGGAATTACGATGGTAGCTAATATTATGGTTGGTTTATTTATCGGTAAATATCTTGACCAGTGGTTGCATACATCTCCGTTATTTTTATTATTATTTATCTTTATCGGGTTCTTCAGCGGCATTAAAAGTGTTTATCTGTTAATAATTAAAATAGATAAGAGGGATAAGTCTTGAGTCAATTACAGAATGATCCAATTAGAGTCGTACCTAAAAGAGTTATTCAATTGGCATTGGTTTTTACTTTTTTAATTGCAATTGTGGCAATGGTATTTAAGTGGCCAATGGTAAATATGATAATCGGGTACTGGCTAGGAGTTATTGTTAACCTTATTAATTTCCGATTAATTGTTATTGGTGCTAAAAATGCACTAGATCGTCAAGAAAAGGGTGCTAGGTCATCGATGATGTCGAATTTAGTTATTCGATTAGTCATTTATGCCGCAACACTTGTTCTAGCAGTTCAGTTTGGAACTCATGCATTTATTGCAGCAATTATTGGAATTTCAATGGTACGATTTGCGATTCAAACTGATGGTTTCTTTACGTTTGGCTATGGAAAAAACAAAAAGTAATCATCGTTGAATATATAGCTCAATAGATTGTTTTTAACAAACTAGAGCCAAAACTTAAAACAGATTATGTGTGTTTTAGGGGTAAGAATTAAAAAGTAAAATATTGATTCATTTTCTATGAATCTCTAAGAAAGGAGGTTAAGAATGAGTCCATTACTAATGAAAATCGTTGTTGAAAATTCTAATGGAGAAACATTAGTTAATCCAACGGTTGCCAATTCAGTTTTATTGGTCGTTGTGTTATGTGTACTATTTATCTGGTTTGGTAGCAAAGTTAAAAAGGCAGATCCATCGAAACCATCGAAGGGTGTTGTCCTATTCTTAGAGATACTGATTACAGGTATTGAAGGATTAGTAGATCAAACAATGGGGACTAAGCATATGAAATTTGCCCCATATATTGGAACTTTAGCTGTGTATTTAGTCTGTGCCAATTTATTGGGGCTTATTGGATTAACAGCACCAACATCAGATTACAACGTCACATTAGCCTTGGCTGTTATGACTATTGTCTTAATGGTTGGATCAGGGATCAAAACTAAAGGTATTGGTGGTTACTTATACGACACATATCTTGGGGACTTCCCATTCTTATTACCTTTAAATATTACTGGAGAGCTTGCGAAACCAATCTCGTTATCTTTCCGTTTGTTTGGTAATATTTTAAGTGGTGGTATTATTATGTCACTTGTATATCAAGCACTTGGATGGTTCTCACCATTAATCGCTCCATTTGCGCATGGATATTTTGATATCTTTGCGGGAGTTATTCAAACGCTCATCTTTATCATGTTAACAATGATTTGGACACAAGGGGCAATGGAGTAATCCAAAAATTAAAAAAATTAAAATAACAAGTTATTAGGAGGAATTTAATTATGTTTTTACAAACTGTTGCATCAACAATTTCAAATGAAGCATTCGTATTAGGTATGTCAGCTGTTGGAGCTGGAATCGCAGTATGTTCAGGTATCGGGACAGGGATCGGGCAAGGTAATGCCGCAGGTCAAGCTGCTGCAGCTGTTGGACGTCAACCAGAAGCAAAAGGTGATGTAATGCAAATGATGATCTTAGGTCAAGCGATCGCGGAAACATCAGCAATCTACGGATTCGTAGTAGCAATCATCTTATTATTCATCAACCCATTCATCGGTCAATTATAATTCATATAAACTAACTAATTATATCTAAGACTGATAAGAAAGGGGGCAACCTACTTGCAAATCTATATCATGCCAGACTGGATCAACTTCACGTTACAAATCTTGTCGACTCTAGTCTTATTCTTTGTCATTAAGCATTTTGCATGGGCTCCTATGAAAGAATTCTTACGTAAGCGTCAAGAGTTAGTTTCTGAAGAGATTAATCATGCAGAAATGTTAAAAGCAGATGCAATTGCTTTAAAACAATCTGCAGAAGCGCAAGTGCAAGTTGCACGCGATGAAGCACGTGAAATCGTTGAAAATTCTAAGAAACAAGCACAAAATATTCATGATGAAATCGTGACAAGTGCTCGCATGGAAGCTCAACAAAAATTAGCGAAAGCATCAGCCGATATCGAACAAGAACGTAAGGCTGTTTATGCGAGTATTCGTGAGGATATCGTTGAGTTAGCAGTAAGTTCTGCAGAAAAAATGATTGAAAAAGAAATCGATGCAAAAGCACACGATGAATTATTTAATCAATTCGTATCTAAAGTAGGTGGAAGCCATGAGTAAAATTGCTTCTACTTATGCTAAAGCTTTATATGATATTGCTTTAGAAGAAAATGTTTTAGAAGAAGTTAAAAATGATTTTAATGTGATTGTTTCATCTATCAAAGAACAACCACAATTCTTAAATGTTTTAACACTTCCAAAACTAGATAAAGAAGAGAAAAAACAATTAATTAAATCTATTTTCTCATCAAATACTCCACAAATTTCAGTTAATTTTTTAATGGTATTAATTGATAAAGACCGTATCGATTTATTAAATGAAATTGTGGTTGCCTTTAACCAAATGGTTAATGAGCATTTCGGCATTGTTGAAGGAACTGTTTATTCAGCTGTTCCATTGAGTGATGCTCAGTTAAATCAGTTAACATATGTTTTTACAAAAAAATTAAACCAAAAAGTTAAGCTTAACGTAGTTATTGATCCATCATTACTTGGTGGTTATAAAGTAAACTTAGGAGATGTTGTTTATGACAACACAATTAAGTTACAATTAAAAAACTTAAAACAAAATCTAATGAACGTTGAGTTAAAATAGAATAGAGGTGAGCATTGGTGGCCATCAAACCGGAAGAAATTAGTGCAATTTTGCGCGAGCAAATTAAAAACTATGAGCAAGTATTAGATGTAACTGAAACTGGTACGGTATTAACAGTTGGGGACGGAATCGCTCGTGTTCATGGTCTTCAAAATGTCATGGCTGGGGAAATTATTGAATTTGCCTCAGGTGCTGTTGGGATGGCACAAAACCTTGAAGAAGATAACGTTGGGGTTATCATCTTAGGGGAGTACCGTTCAATTAGTGAAGGTGACGAAGTTAAACGTACAGGACGTATCATGTCTGTTCCAGTAGGAGAGGCATTAATCGGACGTGTTGTAGACGCATTAGGAAATCCAATCGATGGATTAGGTCCAATCGATACGAATAAATATCGTCCAACAGAAGCAAAAGCAACAGGAGTAATGGCTCGTAAATCAGTTCATGAACCATTACAAACAGGGATCAAAGCGATTGATGCTTTAGTTCCAATCGGACGTGGACAACGTGAGTTAATCATCGGTGACCGTCAAACTGGTAAAACAGCAATCGCAGTTGATACAATCTTAAACCAAAAAGGTCAAGATGTTATCTGTATTTATGTTGCTATTGGACAAAAAGAATCTACTGTAAACTCAGTAGTTGAAACATTAAAGAAACATGATGCAATGAACTATACAATCGTTGTATCTGCATCAGCTTCTCAACCATCTCCAATGTTATACGTTGCACCATATTCAGGTGTTGCGATGGCAGAAGAGTTCATGTACGCTGGTAAACACGTATTAATTATTTATGATGATTTATCTAAACAAGCAGCTGCTTACCGTGAGTTATCATTATTATTAAAACGTCCACCAGGTCGTGAAGCATATCCAGGGGATGTATTCTACTTACATTCTCGTTTACTTGAGCGTGCAGCGAAGTTAAATGATGAGTTAGGGGCAGGATCAATTACTGCTTTACCATTCATTGAAACACAAGCTGGTGACTTATCAGCATACGTTGCAACAAACGTTATTTCGATTACAGATGGACAAATCTTCTTAAAATCAGATTACTTCCATTCTGGTATCCGTCCTGCGATTGATGCCGGGTTATCAGTATCACGTGTAGGGGGATCTGCTCAAATCAAAGCAATGAAAAAAGTTGCGGGGACATTACGTCTTGATTTAGCTTCTTACCGTGAATTAGAAGCCTTCGCTCAATTCGGATCTGACTTAGATGAGTCAACTCGTGCTAAACTTGCTCGCGGGGAACGCACAGTTGAAGTATTAAAACAAGGTGTTAATCAACCAGTTGCGGTTGAAAAACAAGTATGTATCATCTACGCATTAGTTAATGGATTCTTAGATAGCATCGAATTAGCAGATATCGCTCGTTTTGAAAAAGAATTATACACATTCTTAGAAAATGAACGTCCACAAATCTTTGCACATATTCGTGATACAAAAGATTTACCAGATACAGATTTATTAAACGAAGCAATTGAGAGCTTTAAAGCCGTTTTCAATTAATAAATAAGGACGGTGAACTAGTATGGCTCAATCAATGCGTGATATAAAAGATAAAATCAATTCGACTCAAAATACGAGTCAGATTACTAAAGCCATGCAAATGGTTTCAGCGGCGAAGTTAACGAAATCAGAAGCTAAAACTAAAAACTATCACCACTACATGGAAACGTTAGAGGATATGGTGCGAAATATTTCAAGCTCATCTAGCATGAGCCACCATCCTTTCTTTAAATCAAAAAGTGAAGCTAATTGTACTGGATACTTAGTTATTACTTCAGATCGTGGTCTTGCAGGTGGATATAATAGTAATGTTTTAAAACTTTTGCAACAACAAATTGATTCAAAACCAAGCGATCAATCTAAACTTTATATGATTGGTAGCAAAGGATTTGATTATGCAAAACGTTCTAACTTAGTCGTTGAGAATGAATTTGTTTTCGTTCCAGATGACATTGTATATCAAGACATTAAACCGGTTGTGGATAAAGTAATCGGAGATTATATGGCTGGAGTTATTAGTGAGGTTGTAGTGGTTTATAACCATTACGTTTCAAAAATCGCTCAAGAACCTATGACAAAACAAATTTTACCTTTAGAGTCAAAGAAAGCAGAGAAATCAAAAGCTCAATATTCATTTGAACCTAAAGAAGAAGATGTAATCAATGCCATTTTACCGAAATATTTAGAGGGAACTATTTATGGTGTTGCGATTACAGCTAAGCTTTCAGAGCATGCCTCTCGTATGAATGCGATGCAAAATGCAACTGATAATGCAGTTGAAATCATTAAGAATTTACAGTTAGTTTACAATAGAGCAAGGCAAGCAGCAATTACTCAAGAAATCACTGAGATTGTCGGTGGAGCTTCAGCCTTAGAATAAAAGGAGGTCATTACAAATGGCAACAGGTCATATTGTAGCCGTAATCGGACCAGTAGTAGACGTGAAGTTTGGTTTAGACCATCTTCCTGCTATTTACAATGCCTTAACTGTTGATTATGAAGTTGGTGGGGAACGTAAATCATTAACACTTGAAGTTGCAGTGCAACTTGGTGATGGTGTTGTACGTACTGTCGCAATGGATGCAACAGACGGGTTAGTCCGCGGTTTAGAAGTTGTGGATACAGGAAATGCAATTAGCGTACCAGTAGGAGAAGCAACTTTAGGACGTATTTTCAACGTATTAGGTCAACCAGTAGATAATAAAGGTGAGGTTCCAGCAGGAACACCACATGAAGGAATTCATAAAGAAGCTCCTAAATTTGAAGAGTTATCAACAACTGTTGAAATCCTTGAAACAGGAATCAAAGTAGTAGACTTATTAGCACCTTATATCAAAGGTGGTAAAATCGGTTTATTCGGTGGTGCCGGAGTAGGGAAAACAGTATTAATTCAGGAATTAATTAACAATATCGCTCAAGAGCATGGTGGGATTTCAGTATTCGCCGGTGTAGGAGAACGTACTCGTGAAGGGAACGACTTATACCATGAAATGACTGAATCAGGAGTAATCAATAAAACTGCCATGGTATTCGGACAAATGAACGAACCACCTGGAGCACGTTTACGTGTTGCCTTAACTGGTTTAACAATGGCTGAATATTTCCGTGATGAGTTAAAACAAGACGTATTATTATTCATCGATAATATCTTCCGTTTCACGCAAGCAGGTTCTGAGGTTTCTGCCCTTTTAGGACGTATGCCTTCAGCGGTAGGTTACCAACCAACACTTGCAACTGAGATGGGACAATTACAAGAGCGTATCACATCAACTAAAGAAGGATCAATCACTTCTATTCAGGCAGTATACGTTCCTGCGGATGACTATACTGACCCAGCGCCAGCTACAACATTCGCCCACTTAGATGCGACAACAAACTTAGAGCGTCGTATTGCTGCAATGGGGATCTATCCAGCGGTAGACCCACTTGCTTCAACTTCACGCGCTTTATCACCAGACATCGTAGGACAAGAACACTATGATGTAGCTCGTCGTGTACAGATGATGTTACAACGTTACCGTGAGTTACAAGATATCATCGCTATCTTAGGTATGGATGAGTTAAGTGAAGAAGATAAAAAAGTTGTGCACCGTGCACGTCGTGTTCAATTATTCTTATCTCAAAGCTTCCACGTAGCAGAACAGTTTACAGGATTAAAAGGTTCTTATGTACCAGTTGCTGAAACAGTTCGCGCATTCAAAGAAATCTTAGATGGAAAACATGATAATTTACCAGAAGAAGCATTCCGTTTAGTTGGAACAATCGAGCAAGCAATCGAAAAAGCTAATAAGATGAAATAGTGTGAGGTGGTACTGTGTCAGTAATGACGGTTCGCGTAGTAACACCAGATAAACTTGTATTCGATGGAGAAGCAGAACGCATCTTTGCACGTGGTATTGACGGTGATTTTGCTGTTTTATACAATCATATTCCAATGATGACACCACTTGGTGTTGGAGAGTTACGTATTGATATGAATGGGGAAAGTTCATATATTGCAATTGATAATGGTATTTTCGAGGTTTCTAATAACCATGTTAATGTTTTATCAAATGATGCAATGATGGCTGAAGACATTGATGTTGCACGTGCTAAAATGGATCTTGAACGTACTGAACGTCAAAAACAAAATGCTAAAACACGTGAAGATTTAATTAAATCTGAAATGGAAATCGTTAAACTTCTTAACCAAATACGAGTTGGTGAAAAAAGAATTTCTGAATAAATAAAAAAATCCCACATTTCAATTTTGAAGTGTGGGATTTTTTTTACATTTATCTCGGAAAATTTATTAAAATGATTTAAATAAACTCAGATAGGATGTAAAATGATTTTTATAAGCTTCTTTATAGTTTTTATTTTTTATCACTACTAGAGCATGTGTAAACTAGTATCGGAGGGATTTTATGAATGTTCAAGCTTATTTTATGATTATATGGTACATCTTAGTCTTACCCATTGTGTTTAAGATGTTAATGTCTTTACAACTAGAAAAATTATTTAAAAGAGGGACTCATCGTAATGATGTGATTATTTTGTATATTGTATTAACCGTAAGTATCTCAAAATTATTTATTGATTACTTTATTGATATCTTTACATTACTTAAATCAATTTTTTAATAAAAAGCTGATGGTTTAGTCATATCTTTATCGCCTATGCATAGAGTTGAATAGTACACCAAATACTGATTCATAATAGATAGGTGATGAATATGAAAAAAATACCAGCTCTAATTTTATCTTTTATCTTATTACTAGTTATAATTCCGATGTTATCTCAAATTATCTATCGTTCAACTCAAACTGTTGTAGAGAAAGTTATGCATCTCCCTACTCAAAATGTAGATTCTTCACAAGAAACTGAAGCCTCAAAAGAAAATGTTGTGACTGTTTTTCGTGAAGAGAGTAATAGTTATGAAGAGTTGTTGCTTGAAGAGTATATCGTGGGTGTTGTCGCGGGTGAAATGCCAGCTGCCTATGAGTTAGAAGCTTTAAAGGCTCAAGCAGTTGCCGCAAGGACTTATACACTCAATCAACTACAATCTGAAGATTACATGCATGATACAGTTAAACATCAAGTTTATTTTGATGAATCTCAAATGCGTGAACGTTGGGGAGATGAGTTTGATAAATACTATTCTAAAGTGAAGCAAGCTGTACTTGAAACGGAAGGAGAGATCATTGAATACAATGGTGAGATGATTACTCCATTTTATTTTTCTATTAGCAATGGATATACAGAAAATGCTGAAGATTATTGGTCAGTTGAATATCCATACTTAAAAAGTGTCAGTAGTCAGTGGGATTTAACAGCCCCCACTTACGAGCAAGTGACTGAATTTAGTTTAACAGCATTACGTAATACGTTTAATGATTCAAGTCTTACAAAAAATGATTTTAAAATCTTAAGTTATACAGATGGAGGTAATGTAGAGGAGATTTCAGTAGGTGATACTGTCTATAGCGGTCGTGAATTTCGAGAAAAACTAGGTTTAAGATCAAGTGATTTTTCTTTGGAATTTAAAGACAATAAAGTGTTTATTACGACATATGGCTACGGTCATGGGGTCGGAATGAGCCAATATGGGGCTAATCAACTAGCTAAACAAGGGAAAAACTATCAAGAAATACTTCAATACTATTACCAAAATGTTAATATTATTGAAAAAAATTCCTAAAATTGAATAAGTTAGTAAAAAAGTGGTCATCATAACGGTGAGGTGATGACTATGAAATTAAAAGAAAAAATGACAAATGTAAAAAACAAAAAATTATTTAAACGTATTGACCCTATTAGCTTAGCACTTGTAGTCTTATTAGGAGCATCTGCTGTATTTGCCGGAGTTCAATTATATGTGAACCAATCATCGGAAGACTTAACAGTTCAAAATCCAGCTAATGGGAATAACAATGATTTAATCTATACAGACAATGGAGAATTACAAACGATGAATAATCAATCAGAGGCTGTAGATGCCGCTGCATTAGGTGAAGTTATTAGTTCTCCATTAGATAGTGAAGACATTGAGGTAACAAAATATTATTATAGTGACACAGTTGAAACTGATGTTCAAACTCAAAGTTTCTTCTACTATCCTGTTGGTCAATCAATGTATAGCCATGAATCAAAAGGTATGAGTTTCAAAAGTTCAAATGATGAAGTTGCTAATGTTGTAGCATCTCTTACAGGAACTGTTACATCGGTAAAAGATGAAATCTTAAAAGGTACGATTGTGACAATTGAACATGCTAACGGAGTGAAAACGATTTACAATGGTGTTTATGATGTTAAGGTAAGCGTTGGAGATTCAGTCTCTCAAGGAGATGTATTAGGAACAACTGGACTTTCACAACTTGAACCAGACGCAGGAAATGTGGTGCACTTTGAAATTATGAAAGATGAAGTTAAAATTGACCCACAATCTGCTATTAATAAAAAATTAAGTGATTTATAAAAGCGAAAAAAGCACTAATGAGCATTAGTGCTTTTTTTGTTGAAAAAACTAAAGAGGAGAAGGAAAAGTTGTAGTCGGTTCAATATATTTGTGTTAAAATATAAAATAGTGATGAATTATTTAGACATACTAATACTGAAAAATTAGTTTGGAGGAAGGAAAGTATGCTATTTTCTAAAGATATAGGAATCGACTTAGGTACTGCTAACGTCTTAATATATGAAAAAGGTAAAGGAATCGTTCTTGAAGAACCATCTGTAGTTTCAATTGATGCTCAATCAGGTCGTATGATTGCAGCGGGAGAAGAAGCCCGTCAAATGCTTGGTCGTACACCAGGTAAAATTGAAGTTGTTCGTCCAATGAAAGATGGAGTTATTGCTGACATTGAGGCAACTGAAATGATGTTAAAACATTTTATCAATTCGTTAAACATTAAAGGAATGCTTTCACAACCTCGTATTATGATCTGTTGCCCAACTAACATTACTTTAGTTGAAAAAAATGCTATCCGTGAAGCTGCTGAAAAATGTGGTGCACGTGAAGTATTCATTGAAGAAGAACCAAAAATTGCTGCTTTAGGAGCGGGGATGGATATTTCTAAACCATCTGGTAACATGGTAATCGACGTTGGTGGAGGAACTGCAGATATCGCTGTTTTATCGCTTGGGGATATCGTAACATCTGCTTCAATTAAAATTGCAGGTAACCGTTTTGATCAAGACATTGTTGATTATATTAAAACAAATTATAAATTATTAATCGGGGATCGTACAGCTGAAGAAATTAAAATCAGTGTTGCGACAGTTTATCCAGAAGGTCGCGAAGAAGAATTACAAGTTCGTGGACGTGACTTAGTATCAGGATTACCTCGTACAATTACTATTTCATCAACTGAAGTAGAAGAAGCTTTACGTGAATCAGTACGTATTATTGTTCATGCAGCGAAAAATGTTCTTGAACAAACTCCTCCAGAATTATCAGCTGATATCATGAATAAAGGTATCGTCTTAACAGGTGGTGGAGCCTTATTACATGGCCTTGACCGCTTATTAGCTGATGAGTTACATGTTCCTGTCTTTGTAGCAGATAATCCATTACACTGTGTAGTAGTTGGAACAGGAATTATGTTAGATCATATTGATAAGATTCGTCGTCGTTAAAACATTTAAAAGTTTCGGAGGTTTCCGAAGCTTTTTTTTCTATAGCGAAACAAAATTATTTTTGACTAGCAGTTGATGATTGTTTTGTAAGTAAAATATCAGTGAATCTATATTTGTTGAAGTACTCTTTATTTTTGGATTTTTTTCCACAGATTTATCCTCTATTAGTAGGGAGGGATGTAGTGAAAAGATAATCTGAATTTATATATTTGAAAATTTGTAGTTTATTTAACCATAATACAAGGAAGGGGGAATTCATGATGAAACCATTAGCAGATTTAATACGTCCAAGGACTTTAGATGAGGTAGTTGGCCAGCAGCACTTAATTGGAGAAGGGCAGATTTTACGAAAGTTAATAGCGGTTAATCATATTCCAAATTTAATCTTTTATGGTCCTTCTGGTACAGGGAAAACGACGATTGCAAATATTATTGCGAGTTTATCGAATAAAAAGATTTATAAGTTAAATGCGACGGATGCAAAGACTGAAGATATTAAACAAATTATTAGTAGTTTGAATACACTGGAAGGAATGAATGGAATCTTTTTATATTTAGATGAGATTCAAAACTTCAATAAGAAGCAACAACAAACGTTACTAAAATATATTGAAACAGGTCAAATTACATTAATTACGAGTACAACAGAGAATCCTTATTTTACGATTTTTAGTGCGATTTTAAGTCGTTCTACAATTTTAGAGTTTAAGTCTTTAACACCTGAAGAGATTGTAGATGGATTGAAGAGAGCGGTTGAATTAGTAGAGTCAGAGTTTTATTTGTATCCACTGACGGTAGAAGAGGAAGCTTTAAATTATATTGCAAATGTAGCCAATGGTGACTTACGTCGGGCCTTAAATGCATTAGAGATTGCGTTGTATCCAAATTGTAGGACAGAAGGATTTGTTCTAAATTTAGAAGTTGCAAGAGAGTGTACTGTAACAGCTGGCTTTTCTTATGATCGATTTGGCGATCAACATTATGATACGTTAAGTGCTTTTCAAAAATCGATTCGTGGAAGTGACCCTGATGCTGCTATTCATTATTTAGCCCGTTTGATTAAAGCAGGTGATTTAACTTCTATTTGTAGACGATTATTGGTGATTGCAGCAGAAGATATTGGGTTAGCTTATCCACAAGCTGTTTCGATCGTTAAGAGTTGTACGGATGCTGCGATGCAGCTAGGGTTCCCTGAGGCACGTATTCCATTAGCTCAGGCGGTTATTTTACTTGCCAATAGTCCGAAATCGAATTCTGCTATTTCTGCGATTGATGAGGCATTAGCAGATTTAAAAATAGGAAATGTAGGTGACATTCCTAAACATTTACGTGATGCTCACTATGGTGGGGCAAAAGATTTGGGAATTGGAACAGAATATAAATTCCCTCATAATTATCCTAATCATTACGTGAAACAACAGTATTTACCGAATCGCTTAAAAGATAAAACGTATTATCACGCAGGGGCGAATAAGATTGAACAGGGATTTGTTGGGTATCAAAATTTTATAAAACAGAAGTAAAAAAGACATTATCCAGTTTGTGGATAATGTCTTTTTTAGTTTTCTCGTTGATAGGGAATTTCTCTGAATGATGTTTCACCAGCTATAACGTCTGCTTTTCCATTTGTCATGTCGATGACCCAATTTTTAAATGCTTCTTCTGCTTCTACATCGATTAAAACTTCAACTGAAATTTTATCTGTATAATGAACTTGACTTAAGATGTAGTCTGTTCCTTCTAAGCGATTTTGAATCGTACCAAGTAGGGTGTAGTCGGCATTGATGAACATGGTTTTCATTGTTTTACGCTCAACGACTCCGAGTTCTTTAATCGCCTCTGACACGGCTTTTCCATATGTACGAATTAGGCCGCCAGCTCCAAGTTTAATTCCACCAAAGTAACGTGTGACGACGACTACGCAGTTTTTGATTCCTTGTTTTCGAAGGACTTCAAGCATTGGAACGCCAGCTGTTCCACTTGGCTCACCATCATCATTTGCTTTTTGAATTTCGTTGAAGTCTCCAACTTGATAGGCTGAGCAGTTATGTGTGGCATTCCAATGGATTTTTTTGATTTCTTTGATAAATTCCATTGCATCTTGATCATTATAAACACGTTTCACGTGACAAATAAAACGAGATTTATCTACAATGATTTCATTTTCCCCATCTTGTGCGACCATTAAATAACGTTCCATGTAATCACCTCATGTTCTTTGGTTTAATTATATCGAATTCTAGATTAAAAACCAACTATTTAGGGAATTTGTATTTTCTAATATAATGCATGAATATAATGGAAAAGTTCATATTATAGTAGAGGATTAGTATTTAAAAAGTTGACTTTTTTTTGATTTAAGTTAAAATAGAACAGAAAGCTTTGAAAATAAAACTATTTTTCGTTCGTTAAGATGAAGTCGAATATTTGAGTCATTATAAAATATGTTATAATATTGATAGTTAAGATAATGAGGTGGATTATGAAAATTGCAATTGTAACAGATAGTCTTACGCATTTAACGACATCTGATTTAGAACGCTATCCATATGTTTATTATGGATATTTAAATGTTATTGTAAATGATCAAACTTATGTAGAGCATAAAGAAATCAATAATAAAGAGTTATTTAATCTAATTGATAGTGGTGCATCATACTCAACATCACAGCCATCACCTGATGTGTTTGTTCAGATTTATGAGCAAATCAAAGATGAGTATGATTATATTTTAAGTTTACATTGTACACCAAAAGTAAGCGGAACAGTTAATGCGGCACGTATTGCTAGTACAATGGTAGATGGATTAGAAGGACGTATTTCGGTTATCGATTTAAATACCGCATCAATTGGGGAAGAAAATATTATTATTAAAGTTTGTCAATTAATCGATGAAGGAAAATCATTAGATGAATTATTAAAAGTGATTGAATTTTATCGTAATCATACAACACTTTGTTTAGTCATTGATGACTTAAATACGTTAGTTAAAACGGGGCGTTTATCTAAAACAGCAGCAAGTATCGGTAATTTATTAAATATTAAGCCAATTATCGGGTTAGTTGATGCCCAGCTTGATGTTTTGGATAAAGTTCGTACAAAAAAACGTGTATTAAAATGGATGGTAGAACATTTAAAAGAGGAAATCGAAAAGTCTGGTAAGCAGATTGTTCGCCTTACTTATTCTAATGATTTAGAGTTAGCACAAGAGTTGAAAAAATTAATGGAAGAAGCTTGTGGTGATCAAGCAGAAGTTCATGTAGGAAATGAAATTGGCCCAGTTATGGCGATTCACTTTGGTCGCGGAGGCGTAGGAGCTTGCTGGATGCCAGATCAATATAAAATTTAATTAGCAAACTAGATTTGGGAGGAAAATGATATGGCAAAAGTCGCGATTGTATCTGATAGTACAGGTTGTATTCCTGCAGAGACTGTAAAAGCTTTAGATATTTATGTTAACTATATTTCGGTGGTTTTTGGAACTGAGTCTTATCGAGAATTTATTGATATGTCTCCTGAGGAGTTTCTTGAGCGTAGTGCCAATTACAACGGGTTACCAACAACTTCACAACCATCTCCAGGACAAACGATAGCTTTATATGAATCATTATTTGAACAAGGGTATGAAGATATTATTCATATTAACATTTCAAGTCAATTAAGTGGTAGTCATCAAACAGCTTTAACATGTGCAGAAATGGTTAACCCTGAGCATATTCACGTATTTGATTCACGTACTGTTACTTATACACAAGGTATGTTTGCTGTTTATGCAGCAATGAAAGCTAAAGAAGGAGCGTCAGCTCAAGAAATTTTAGAGTACTTAGAAATGATTCGTGAAAATAATCAATTTTACGCAGCTATTAATGATTTAACTAATTTACGCAAAGGTGGACGTTTATCAAATGTTGAAGCAGCATTAGGTAGCTTACTACAAATTAAACCTATTTGCCAAATTCAACCTGATGGAACATTCCAAGCTGTTGAAAAGATTCGCACGTTTAAAAAGGCATTAAAGCGTTTAATTGAAATTTCAAAAGAGGCACAGTTAACAGAAGATTATCAATTAGTTGTGATGCATATTGGGAATGAAGAGGCTGCAAAGACAGTTCAAACTGAATTACAAGAAATTTATCCAAATCATGAAATTAATATCTATTCAATTTCATTAGTAGTAGCTGTTCATGGGGGACCAGGAGCAGTTGCCGTTGGTTGGGTAAAACATAAATAATACTAAAAAAAGATTACTGATTTCAGTAATCTTTTTTAGTATTTTAAAACTTTTTTCTTGATGTTTGCGTCTAATAGGTAAATAATAAAACAGACTTTAAATAAGTGGAGGATTTTAGTATGAAGAAATATTTCTTACTAGTAGGAACAGCTATTGTATTAGTTACAGGATGTAGTTCTAAAAAAGTAGAGTTAGAATCAATATCAGAAGAAAGTACGGAAGTGCAACAATCTATTCCCTTTACATACTCATTCTTAAATGATGACGAGATTCAACATGAAGTTTCGGCTTTATTATTAGAAAATGGTGTTTCTCAGTCAGCTATTAATTCATTTTTTACATCGGTCAATCATTTTAATAAACTAGCTGTGGATACGCTAGACACGAAGGTAGGATTTGAAACAATTAATCTTTTTGACTTATCGATTGATTATGCATATATTCAAGAACAATGGGATAATCAAACAGATTATTTAGATCAAAATTGCCGATTAACAGTTTTTAACTTAATGAAGGAACTAATTAAAATAGATACAGAAGACGTTATCTCAGACGAAATGAATAATTTAATATTTGATGAAGAGATTATTAAAGAAAATCCTAATATTCAGTTTACAGATGAAGAAGCAAGTGCCTATCATAACTTTTATACGGCGATTTCAACAAAAGAGACGACTGATCAAAGTTTTCATGTTAAACAAATTCAAAAGGAATGGAAAAATCGTGGGATAAAGTTTGAGACGGACGATAATATTTCAATTATCAGTGTTTTCTTAAATTACAACGAGGATAAATCACTATTTATTGGGCATACGGGTGTTTTAATTAAAACAGATGATGGATATTTATTTTTAGAAAAGGTGGCCTCAATGGAACCCTACATTGTTTCAAAATATAGCAATATAGATGAATTCAAAGCCTATTTAACGGCTCTTTATGGGAATCATGTATTCGATGGTGGAAGTAAACCAATTTTCATGCAAAATGATAAGTGGTTAAATGCTGAATAAAAAAATTGTATAATAATGTAATATTTTGTTAAAAAAAGGAATGTTGTATAATGATTATGAACAACATTCCTTTTTTTATGGAGAGGTATGTGAGGATTATAGCTAGGAGGATTAATTGTGAAGAAATTGGTGAAAGAGATTATGCCCATTATTTTGACATTGCTAGCATGCTTTGTCATTGTCGTTGTATCGGATTCTATTTTTCAAGGAGGATATCTACCTAATCGATTAAATCGGGATATTCAGTATTATGAAGCAACGGTTTTAGAAGTGATAGATGAAGAGTTAGGACCTGATAATTATACAGGAGAATTCACAGTCGGATTACAAAATATACGGGTTCAGATTACCGAAGGGCCATATTCGGGAGAACAACATGTTTTTAAAAATTATGTAAGCCGTCTATATAATACAGTGGTTAAAAAAGGTACAGATATTATAGTTGGAGCTTATCTAGAAGATGGCGAAATTATGGATTTAACAACAAATACGTATAAGCGTAGTCATGTCATTGTGATATTGGCGATTATTTTCTTTGTATTAGTTGCTTGGATTGGAAAGTTAAAGGGTGTAAAATCGATTGTTTCATTATTATTTACTGGGACTTGTGTTATCTTTTTAATGCTACCGTTAATGTTAAACGGAATGAACCCAGTATTAGCGGCAACCATTATAGTCTTTTTAAGTACCTTTGTAACATTAGGACTTGTTTCAGGAATTAATAAGAAGACATTGGCTGCTATTATTGGAACGTTATCAGGTGTCTTAATTGCAACTCTTATTGCCTATTTGTTTGGAAATTGGTCGCATTTATCAGGTGGAACGATGCAAGATACAGAGGCTTTACTCTATGTGTCAGAGACTAGTAAACTTCAAATAAAAGGGTTAATGTTAGCAGCAATATTAATTGCATCGCTAGGGGCGGTCATGGATGTTGCGATGTCAATTTCTTCATCGTTATTTGAATTAATCTCAGTAAATGAACAATTAACATTTAAAGAATTAGTCCGAAGCGGAATGAATGTTGGAACTGATATGATTGGTACAATGACGAATACGTTAATTTTAGCTTTAGCAGGTGGATCATTAACAACGATGATTTTGATTTTTACTGCATCAATTAGTGAAAAACAGTTAGTTAACTTAGATGTGTTAGGCACAGAATTAATTCAAGGATTATCAGGAAGTATTGGAATTGTTATAACGGTTCCCATTACAGTGGTTGTGACGGCATATTTATGTAAAATGAAAAAAGTTGATTAGAGATAATCAACTTTTTTTATACAAATATTACTAAATTATGACGAAATTTTTATATTTTTAACAATAAATTAATTATTTTTTTCCAAAAAATTGTTATAATGGAAATAAATCTGAAAATATTAAAGGCCATTTTTATTTTCAGAAAATAAGTAATATGGAGGATATTATGAGGACAACAATTTTTAAAAAGGTATTAAACAGTGTGTTAGCTGTTAGTATCGCAACAACGGGATTTGTAATCCCTACACCGAAATACTTTGTTCATGCGGAAGAAGTGGCGGTACAGAAAGTAGTTTTATCAGAAGGTTTTGATAACTATATAAATGAAATGCCGAGTGGGTGGTTAGAGGAAAATGCGTATGGACAACGTCCAAACTATAATAACATCTCAAATAGTGGATTAGCTGCGCCATCTGTTAAACTTGGAAGTAATGGACAAACACTAACAACACCGATGTTTGTATTAGATAATGTAGGAACGTTATCTTTTGTCGCAAAAGGTAATGGAAATAATGGTGATTTTTCTTCAGAGCTTGTTGTTAAAGTTCTTAATAATGGGATTTGGGAAACTATTTTATCAGAGGTTATTTCTCAAGATAAACAAACATTAACTTTTGAGCTTGCCCAAACGGTGACACAAGTTCAATTTATGATTAATAAAGTGGTTGGGAATGTGATGATTGATGATGTTAAAGTCACAACAACATCTACTTCTACTGATGCAGAATTACCAAGTGAGCCAACACCAGATGTTGTTCCGTTAGAAGGTTTAGTTCTAACAGGAGCTTCTAAGCTTGCTGTGGGGGTTGAATCAACGTTAAAAGTTGAGTATCAACCAGAAAATACAACACAAACAGAAGTAACGTATGCTTCAACTGATGAGAATGTTATTACTGTAACACCTGAAGGAAAAATAACAACTCATGCTGAAGGACGTTCAATGTTAACGGCAACATCAACTGCTAACCCAAGTTTAGTAGCTGAAAAATTAATCATTGTAGAAAATACGCCAGTTGTGGAAGAAATCGTTGTTTTTGATGAAGGATTTTCTTCTTTCCCAACGTTAGCTGATGGTTGGAGTACAAATGTAACTGAAACTTATAGTGGACCTGCACTGAAGATGAACCAAAAGGATCATTTTATTCAAACGCAAGAGTTTGGACTTGGTGATACTGCAAAGTTTTACTTAACTGTGAAGGGAAATTCTTCTCAAGCTTCAGGAACAACAGTTTTAGCGGTTCAATATCAATCTGATTATGGAACTACTTGGCATACGTTAGCAGAGATTAGTGAAATTACTGGAAGTGCTGTGAAGCATGAGTTAGAGGTACCAGCTAATGCGACTCGTTTACAAGTTGTTGTAACGACTAAAGGTCAAATGAATGTTTCATTAGATGACTTAAAATTAGTAGCTACTTCATTAAAGGATAAAGAACCTGATACAGAATTACCTGTTATTGAACATACGGCCCTAGCAGAAGGAAATCTTGATTATGATTTAGTGGTTAAAGCCAATGTATCAGATAATCGTAAACTTGCTAAAGTAACATTAAATTATCGTGTTGCAGGGACTGAAAAGTTCCGAACAATTGAGATGGCTTTAGTGGACGGTTTATATGAAGGCACGATTTCTAAGTCTGATTTATCAACAGATGGAATGGAATATTATATTGAAGCAGTAGATGCTGAAGGAAATAAAGCACAGACTGATACATATCAGGTTAAAATTTCTGATTTAGATAAGGTTGCGCCTCTTATTACGAGTCTATCTCCAGCAGATAATGCAAACTTAGGTAAAAATAAAACACCTAAAATTTCTGCTAAATATTCTGATCGTTCAGGAATTAACACAGAGTCAGTGAAGTTATTCTTAAATGGTGAAGAAGTAACTAAAAAGGCAACAATTACTGAAACTGAGGTAACGTACCAAGTTGAAAAAGAATTAGAAAATGGAACTTATTCGATTAAGTTACAGTTAGAAGATAAAGTAGGAAATGCCGTCGAAAAAGAGTGGAGCTTTAAAGTTGCTGATGTTGCTCGAAATTTATATTTTGGACAATTACACTCTCATACAAATTTATCAGATGGTCAAGGAACAATCGATGAAGCTTATACGTATGCTAAAAATCAAGCAAAAGTTGATTTCTTAGCGGTAACTGATCATTCAAACTCATTTGATAATGATACACAAGCGAGTATTGCTGATGGATCAATGAGTACGAAGTGGAATACAGGATTAGCAGCGGCTGATAAGTATAATGAAGATGGTGTGTTTACAGCATTATATGCTTATGAAATGACTTGGTCAGCGGGTACTGGGAAGTATGGACATATGAATACGTTCAATACACCAGGGTTTGAGACGCGTACAAATGCAGCAATGGATTTAAAATCGTATTATAATGCCTTAAAAACGCAAGAACAATCAGTTTCACAATTTAACCATCCTGGAACAACATTTGGTGATTTCGTAGACTTTGGATTCTATGATGAACAAGTGGATGAATTAATTACATTGATTGAAGTAGGGAATGGTGATGGACCGATTCGTGGAAGTGGACATTTCCCATCTTATGAGTATTATACTCGTGCGTTAGATAAAGGATGGCACGTTGCTCCAACAAATAACCAAGATAACCATAAAGGGTTATGGGGAAATGCAAATACAGCGCGTACTGTAATTGAAGCGGAAGAGTTAACACGTGAAAGCCTATATGAAGCGATTCGTGAACGTCGTGTTTATTCAACAGAAGATGAGAATTTAGAGATTTCATATGAGTTAAATGGTGCGACAATGGGGTCTATTTTATCTGAGCAATCAGAAGCTAATGTAGTGGTAACAGTATTAGATCCTGATGCTGGAGATACGATTGATAAAATTCAATTAATCACAGATGGTGGGCGCGTTGCTCATGAGGTTACAAATGTAAATGCGACTGAAAAAGAATGGAAGTTAACATTTACTCCAGATGCATCATCAACTTACTATTATGTAAAAGTGGTTCAAGGAGATAAAGATATCGCGGTAACCGCTCCAGTCTGGATTGGGGAAAAAGAAAATGTAGGTATTTCAAACGTTGAAGCAAGCTCATCTAAATTATTAGTAGGAGATGAGGTAACGGTTGAAACAGTTGTATTTAATAATGAAAGTAAAGCTATTACCAATGCTAAAGTAGAATATTATGTAAATGGATCAACAGAAGCTGTTGCAACAGATTCATTAGCTATGATTGAAGCATCAAATAATGGTTCTTTAAAAGCAACATTCCCAATTACGAAAAAAGGGAAAAATGTGATCGAAGCAGTGCTCACATTAACGATTAATGGTGCTGTTCGTGAATATACAGAGCGTATTGAAATTACAGCATTTGATTCAAGTGAAGTAAGCCATGTTTTAATTGATGGAAGTAAGATGAATGGATACGTAACCGGAAACTATGCTGGAAACATGAACTATGTAACTGAATTAGTAGGCCAAGAAGGTGGAGTTGTTAAGATTAATACTGAAACAATTACATCTGAAATTTTAACTGGAATCAATGTTTTAATTATTACAGATCCAGAAAATGATTTTGTTTACAGTAATGAAGAGGTCGTAGCAATTAAAGCCTTTGTTGAAGCAGGTGGGGATTTAATCGTCACATCTAAAGCTGATTATAAAGATCAAACGGGTCAGTTTGGAAACGCAGCTCAAGGAAATAAAGTTTTAGAGGCAATCGGTGCAACGATTCGATTCAATGATGATCAGGTTGTAGATCCAGTTGAAAATGGTGGGCAAGCATACCGTTTATACTTCGATGATTATAATGAAGAAAGTCCCTATACAAAAGGAATTGATTTTGGAAAAATAGAGCAAGGTAATTCAAAAAATACGGATTATAAATTTAGTTTCTATAGTGGAAATTCAGTTTTAGTTCCGGCAGATGCAACAAATGTTGATGTTGTGGTAAAAGGGCATGAGACTACAACGAATGATGACGCGGATAAACAAGGCGATTATACTCCATTAAATCCAGGTGACATGGTTGCGTTAGCAGTTGAAACTTTACCAAATGGATCTAAAGTAGTAGCGTCGGGTGTAACGTTCTTCTCAGATTTCGAAATGAATCCAAAGAATGATTATTCAAACCGTACGATTGTAACAAATTTAATCAATGATTTAGCGCCAGCGAAAGAAGCGCAAATCACCCCTATTAAAGAACTTCATACTGATCTAGATGGGGATAATATGCCAGATTTAGCAGGTGAAACTCGTACAATCGAAGGTTATGTGACTGCTGGGAACTCTAACTCAAAAACAACGTTCTTTGATGTTATTTATGTACAAGATGAAACCGGTGGGATTACGATTCACCCAATTTCAAATTTAAAATTAAAACTTGGACAAAAAGTACGTATTACAGGTGTGGTTGGAGCTTATGAAGGTGATACTCAATTAGGAAATGTGAATGAAGCATTAGATGTTGAAATTCTTGATGAGTCAATTAACTTAGTGAAACCAACATTCATGTCAACTGCAGATAGTATGTTAGAAGAAACTGAAGGTTTATTAGTAGCCGTGAAAGGAACAGTAACTCGAATTGATACTGAAAAAGGAAATATCTTTGTTAATGATGGAAGTGGAGAAGCTCGTGTCTTCATCAATGGATATATTGGTGGAAGTAAAGTAGATGAGATTGATTCATGGAAATCACGTATTTCAGTAGGAGATACGTTATATGCTGTTGGATTATCAGCAGAGGACCCAGAAGGATCACGTATTCGTGTTCGCGATACTGATGAATTAGTGGTTATTGATGATGAAACGCCAGAAATTCCAAATCCAGAGGTTCCTGAATATAGTATTCCTGATTCAATTTTAGGGGCAATTAATACAGCTGTGATTAAACCAATGACAGGAAATGGATCAGTGGAAAGTCCATTAATGTTAAATGCATCAAGTGCAACTTTAACAGATGTTGAAGAAATGATAAATGGATTCCAAGGATATACGGTTAAAGTCACTTTATTAGCGGAAGCATCAAATGAATTCCAGTATTCTATTCAATTAATTCCAAATACAAGAAGTGGTGAAACTATTTCATTAATTTTAACTGTTTCAAAATCTCAAACTGAAGTTGTAAATTATTTAAATTCATTAATTAACACTTCAGGTGGCGGTTCTAATTCAGGTGGAAATCATAGTGGAAACACAGATGGAAGCAACAATAATTCAAACGACAACTCAACAAATCATTCAACGACTTCAAACCCATCAACAGGTAAACCCGAAACAGGATATCAAGTAATGGGATGGATGTTAGGTGGTATTGCATTTATCGTTGCTGGATATGTAGCATACGTAATTTATAATAAACGTCAAAAAGAAGTAAAATAATTTAAAAGACTGACTCCAAAGGGTCAGTCTTTTTTTCGCCAAGATAAAAGAAAGTAGACTTTTCTGTCTTCAAAATATGGTTAAAGTGTACTGGTAAAACTACTATATTCGGAAATACGAATGCCGCACGTTAAAGCGAATTTTTTTCCTCTTTTCTGTCATGGTTCGACAACGTAACCGTTTACAGTGTGGCATTATTATCTTGTGAATTAATGTGAAATTAGAATGGAGGGAATAAAGAAATTTAATCGGTTAATTAAGAAGGAAATGAAAAACTATTCGTAAAATGAACGATGCTACTTAAGTAGTGAATCCGGGGGGAATTATTCGTGAATTTGAAAAAAGTAAAAAAGAGACTTTCAACTTTGTTAGCAGTCTCAATGTTGTGTTCGAGTTTTAATATTAATCTATCGAGGGTACAGGCGGAAGAAAGTTCTGAGAATGTTTTAATTACAGAGGAGGTCATTGAACAAGTCCCTTCAGAAGAAAAAACTGAAATAACAATTGGGACAGAGATTGATCAGGTAGAAGAAAGTCTAGATTCAAGTAATGAAGAATTGAATTCATCTGATGAGAAATTATCAATGATTGAGATAGAAGGAAAACAAGATGTTTTAACTGAGGAGGTAAGAACAGTAAAGGCAAAACAAACAATTTGGATTGTAGGTGATTCAACGGTTTCATATTTTACAGATGAATATTACTATCCTCGTTATGGATGGGGAACTCAAATTGATAAGTATTTTGATAGTGAACGATTTGAAGTGAAAAACATTGCGCTGTCAGGTAGAAGTTCTAAGAGTTTTATAACTGAACCAGAATATCAAATATTATTAGACGGAATGAATGAGGGTGATTATCTCTTTATCGGATTTGGTCATAACGATGAGAAAACAGAGGCTGAACGTTATACGAATCCAAATGGAGATTATACGGTAACAGGAAGTTTTGCAAACTCTTTGTACGAAAATTATATTAGACCGGCAAGTGAAAAAGGAGTTACTTCTGTTTTAATGACACCGATTGTCAGACGTAGTGCAAGTGGTGATTGGACACAGTCAGAGTTACATGTTACGGCAACGTCTGGAGAATTTGAAGGTGGAGATTATCCACAAGCAGTTCGAGATTTAGGAAAAGATTTGAATGTAGCTGTTGTTGACTTAACTTCTTTAACTAAGTCTTTATACGACGAGTTAAAACCAAGTGAGACATTAAATCTTCATGCCTGGACTTCTAATAAAGAGGCATCAGTAGATAATACGCACACAAATATTTGGGGTGCACACTATAATGCATACTTTATTGCGAAAACAATTAAGCAATTAAATATTAGTGGCTTATCTGAATATGTTCTTGAATCAGCTATTAGTAGTGCTCCAAATAAGGAAGAGTATTTAAAGTCAAATCCTGACTATGTCGCACCGTCATATGATAATAACCTGGAGGATAGTATTCTTTGGGATGATTATGGAATTTTTAAAGGTTCTGTTTTTGGGAATGTTGGGGGAGAACCAACGACTGATAATTTTACTTTAGAAACTGATGCTGATGGTAATATGCATATTGCAGTAAAAAATGATAAAGGTAAAATTGCTTCAGCTGTTGATGGTCTTGCGATGTATTATTATAAAGTGCCTGTTGGGAGTACCTTTACGTTAACAGCGACTGCAAAAGTTAATAGTTTTAAGTCTAATAATCAAGTGTCTTTTGGATTAATGGCTCGAGACGATATGTATGTAGACAAAAATATTGGAGATCCAATTGGGGATTATGTGGCGGCTGCTCCTCTTAATTTAACCAAACCTGTGGGTGAGGTATGGAATTCTTTTGCTCGTAAAAGTGGAGTTTTAACTCAGGGTGGTACAATGATTAATGAAATTAAAGCAGGGGATTCAATTGAGTTAAAACTTGAGAGCAATAGTGATGGATATGCTGCAACGTTAGGAAATGAACAAACGATTACGGGAGGCTTTGATTTCCCATTAACAAGCATTGATTCCGAATATGTTTATGTAGGAATGTTTGTAGCTAGAAATGCGGATGTGACATTCAGTAATATTAAACTTGTGGTTGATGGAAAAGAAGTGACAGGCAGTACAGCAGGGGAAACAGTACAAAGTATTTTAAATGTATCTGATTTACCAGTTGGTGATATTGCGTCTGATTTAGACTTAGAAGAGTTTACAATTAAATCGGGAACAACGATTGATGCTCATAAGAAAACAAGTGATGAGGGAATTGAGTTTACACAACGTTTGAAATTAAATGGAACAGGAAGCAAAGATTCTCGTTCGGTTCACTTTAGTACAGATAAAGAAGCAGAGTTGAAGCTTTATGCCTTATCAGCATCATCTAGTGCAGAGCGAGAACTTGGTGTTTATAAAGCTGATACAAATACATTAGTAACAACAATTAAAGTAGCGAATGAAAATCCATTAGAGGCTAAATACGTGACATTAACGGAAGCTGGAGATTATTATATTGCTTCTTTAGCAAGTGGGGTCAATGTTTATTACTTAGATGTCACCCAAACAAAAGGTGAGGTACAACGTCCTGCTTGGGAGTCAGTTATATCACCGGTTATTTCTAGCGCTAATGTTAATGATGAAGATAAAGCTTTAATTGATGTCGCTTGGGAAATGGTTATTGGTGATGCAGGGGCTGACAAATTAGAAATTAAATTATTAGATGCTAATGATGAAGTTGTGGATAGTAAAGTCGTTAAAAAAGACTCAACATCTGGTGTTGCACAGTTAACCCCAAATGCGAGTGGCGATTATAAAATCTTAGCAGAAGCAACTCGTAGTGGGGAGGAAGAAGTCAAGTTATCAACAACGTTTGAGTTCAAAAACTTTATCCAACCATTACAGAGCTTCGCGATTACAAAAGTTTTAACAGGTGAAAATCATTCGTTAAATGTAGAATGGGAGTCAGTTGAAGAGGCTGAGTACTATCAAGTAGCAATCAAAGAAGATGGAACAGATACGTATCAAATCATCACTGAGAAAACAACTAATACTCAACTTAATATTCCAAATTTAACAGTTGGAACAAAATACGTTGTAAAAGTCAGTGCTATTCGTGGAGAAGATACAGTTGAGGCAACCGTTACGAAAGTATTAAAGGATGCTCCTGAAATTTGGAGTGTTGGACAAATCGGTTCAAATGCAGCGGGAACTGTGACTGAAAATGAAGATGGAACTGTGACAATCTCAGCATCAAACGGTAAGATTGCAGATAGTGAAGATGGGATGACATTCTACTACACTGAGTTACCATCTACCGAAAACTTTACGTTAACAGCAACATTCAAAGTGGATGCGACAACAGTTAGTGGGAAAACGTATGATGGTCAATCAGGATTTGGAGTTATGGCGATTGATGCTCTGGAGTTAAATAATACGAATGCACGTTACTTTAACTCTGCCGGAGCTGTATTTGCACGTTATAAACACGATGTGACGACGTATAATGGAATTCCTGGTGGTCGTTTTGTAACAGGTTATGAAGAGGGTCCAACAACACCATCGATTGATCGTAAATTAATTAATACCTCTGTATTTGACTGGGATTTTAATAAAGAAAACTTTAACGATCCATCAAAACCTCATTATCAAGTAGGAGATGTTTATACGTTAACACTTCGCAAATCAAATACAGGGTATCATGCGATTTTAAATAATGAGACAACTAATCAAGTGATTTATTATGACTATGATAATGAATTATTAACCGTTCAAGATGAAGAATCAATTTATGTTGGAATGATGGCATCTCGAGGGGTTGCAGTTACTGTTTCTGATATCGAGTTAACATTAATTTCACCAGCAGATGATGAAGCTCCGATGGAAAGACCAGTGGAGTACGTTACGCCTAAGTTTTCAAGTGATACAACAAAAACGACAGCGGATACAAATTATGAATTATCTGTGACATCAAATGTAGCTGGGACGTATAGCATTAAAGATGCTTCAGGTAAAACATTATATAAAGATTTACCGTTAGAATCGGGACAACGTATTTTAAACAAATTGACGTTAGCAACTGGAGATAATCAATATAAAGTAGAATTTACGCCATCTATTAATCAACCGACTTTAACCGAATATCAAGAATTATCTTCATATGACACAATGACTTTAAATGTAACCATTTCTTGCAACTCATTTGGAACTAGCGAAAATGCATTATATGTTTCAACAACAGGAAGCAAAAATGGAGAGGGAAGTCAAGAAAATCCACTGGATATTTATACGGCAGTTGCGTATGCTCAACCGGGACAGGAAATTGTCTTACTTGAAGGAACATATTATTTGACGGAAGCTATTACGATTGACCGTGGACATGACGGAACAGCTGATGAGATGATTACATTAATGGCCGAACCTGGTAAACGTGTGGTGATTGATTTATCACAATCACCAAAAGGTGGATTTACCATTAATGCTGACTACTGGCACTTCTTTGGATTTGAAATTTGTAATTCACAAGATAATGCAAAACCATTATTAATTCAAGGGAATCATAATATTGTTGAACAATTGAAAGTCTATAAAAATGGAACGACAGGAGTACAAATTAGTGGCTCGGCTTCTGAAGATAAGAGTATGTGGCCAAGCTATAACTTAGTACAAAGTGTTGAGTCTTATGACAACATGGATGCTAATGCTAATGATGCAGATGGGTTTGCAGCTAAAATCACGGCAGGTATTGGGAATATCTTCCGTTACTGTATTTCTCATAACAATATTGATGATGGTTGGGATTTATATGCTAAATCAACATCAGGAAGCATCGGACAAGTTGTTGTTGAGTCTTCAATTGCGTATGAAAATGGATACTTGACAACAGATCCTGAGAAAACAGTGGTGGGTGAAGGAAATGGATTTAAACTGGGTGGAGAAAGTATGCCAGGGAATCACATTTTAAGAAATAGTATTTCATTCAACAACTATGCTAAAGGCGTTACAAGTAACAGCGGACCAGACGTTCAAGTGTATAACACCGTCTCATTTAATAACGGTGGAACAAACCTTTCATTATATACATCTTATAAAGAAACAAACTATAAGTTAGATCACTTTGTTTCTTATAACGGTGGTAAAGTAGATGATATTAAGTTGACTGGACAGTCAAGTTTAGCAAGTGAAACTAACTATCTTGATGGTAAAAATATTAATGGGGAATCTGTTCCATCTAGTTGGTTTGAAAATGTGGATATGAAAAACTATCCAACGATTAATGAAAAGGGTGGATTTGATTTTAATGGTTTAGAAACCTTATTGCTTGAAAGCGAAGAGTTTTTAGGGATTATGGCAACAAATAAAACAGAGCCAACTGTTATTACAGTTGGAACCGAGATTAGTTCAAATGGTTCAACTGAAACACCAAAACCTGAAGAGCCAGTTGTACCTGAAAAACCAAATTATATCATCCCAGATTCAATTAAAGATGCGATTGATTCAACGGTTATTAAACCAGTAACAGGAACAGGAGTCGTTAATAAACCGTTAATTTTAGATATAACCGGTGCAAGTTTATCAGATGTTAAATCAATGTTTGAGAAATTATCTAATTTTACAGTAAGTGTATCTATGTTGAAAACTAGAAGTAATGAAGTTCAATATTCAGTTTTATTAACAAGTGCTAATGAAAGTATTTCTTTAATTTTAACTGTGGACACTAATCAAAGCGATGTGATTAGTTATTTGAATTCTTTCATAAAGGATACATCAAAACCAGATGATTCAAAACCTGAAACACCAAAACCAGAAGAAAATACTAATTCAACCACTCAATCATCAACAACGACTAATAAACCTGCAACAGGTTATACGTTAATGGGATGGATGACGTTAGGTGTTTTTTCAACATTACTTGGTTTTGTTTCTTATATTAAAAGAAATAAGAATGATAAAAAACAAGTAAAATAATTTTTGAAGACTGACTCGAAAGAGTCAGTCTTTTTAGTAAATGATTTACTCTGTTTGGAATATACTAAGCCTGAAGGAGTGTGATAACTATGATTACGACGATTACTTTAAATCCAGCTTTAGATAAATTGATGGAATCTGAAAGTCTTCAGGTTGGAGAAACAAATCGTGCCGATATTTTAAATAGTTCAGCTGCAGGAAAAGGAATTGATGTGGCGAAAGTTTTACGTGATTTTAAACGTGAAGTTAATGCAACAGGCTTTTTAGGTGGAATTGTAGCCCCTATTTTTAAACAGTGTTTTGAAGATGAGAAAATTAATGATCATTTTATTGCGATTGAAGGGCAGACTCGTACAAATATTCAGCTTTTTGATAAGTCAGGGAAACGAACGGAAATTTTAGAGAAGGGCCCTGAGGTGAGTTCTGCTGAAAAAGAGGCATTGATTCATAAAGTAGAGGAGCTTGCTAAGGTGAGTAGTGTTGTGGCGATTTGTGGTAGTGCCCCTCGTGGAGTTGATGAAGCTTATTTTACGGAGTTGATTCAACTTGCAAAAGCAAATTGTCATACGGTTATTGTAGATGCATCAGGAGCTTTATTAAAGGTTGCGATTAAGCAAAAGCCTAAACTTATTAAGCCGAATAAAGATGAGATGTTTGAATTAATGGGAGTGAAATCAGCAACGCAAGAAGAAATGATTGAGTTTGCACAACATCTTTGCCAAGAAGGGATTGAGTATGTATTGATTTCGCTTGGAAAAGAGGGAGCCATGCTAGTTTCACAAAAGGGTGTATGGAAAGGATTGGCACCTGATGTTGATGTTAAAAGTACGCTAGGTTGTGGTGATACGGTTGTTGCTTCTATGTGTATTTCGTTTGATGAAGGTGATGAGCCGGCAGTGATGTTAAAAAAAGCGATTGCTTTATCGAGTGCGAATGCGATGACATTTGAAACGGCACACGTTATTTTAAAGGATTATGAAGAGTTATTACCACGATGTGAAGTTGAGACTATTAAGTGAGGATTTTTATCCTCACTTTTTTAAAGGAATTAAAGAAGGGTTGACGTATGTTAAGGTAAGGAGTGATGTTGATGCAAGATTTGTGTGGCCGTGAGTGGACAGCGCAGGAATATGAGATGATATCGAATGATAGACGCTTAGATAAAGAAGAACTTGAGGTAATCAAAGGCCTTGAAAAACGTGACGGACATTGGTTCTGTTCACGGTGCTTAAATGAGAAATCCTTTGGTCAGTATGTGTATCGTGGTGAGCGATTGACGTATTGCCGGGAGTGTTTGGATTTTAAGCAGATTAATCAACATAGTTTGTTGTATCGTTCGAAAAGGAAGGCCACGATCACTCATAATGCGCATGTTTTGAATGCTGATTTTCAATTATCGACCTTGCAACAAGAGGGTTCGAATTTTAGTCAAGAAATACTAAACAAAGGTTATATAGGTATAAATTGGGCTGTTTGTGGAGCAGGTAAAACAGAAATGATGTTTGAATCAATCTCTTGTGCGTTGAAAGAGGGAAAGCGAGTTTGTTGGGCGATACCAAGGGCGGATGTCGTTGTTGAATTAGTACCACGTTTGCGTCAGGCTTTTCCTAATGCTTTGGTCGTTGGATTGCATGGGCGTTCAGATGAAAAAGATAAGTATGGAGATATTGTGATTACAACGACCCATCAGTTGATTCGTTTTTATCAGGCGTTTGAGTTTTTGATTATTGATGAAGTGGATGCTTTCCCCTATACGTTTGATGCAATGTTACCAAGGCTTGCCAAGAAAGCTTGTGTGCCAGGGTGTGCCACGATTTATTTATCTGCAACTCCTTCAAAGCAAGATCAACGACGGATTAAAAAGGGTGATTTAAAGTGTTGTCTCATTCCAGCACGGTATCATTTGTATCCATTAGATATTCCAAAATTTAAATGGTGTGGTCATTTTGAGCAGAAGATTGCACGTCAAAGGCTGCCTTTATCAGTTAAAAAGTGGATGCTTCAAAAAATAGAGATGAAACGACGTGCTTTATTATTTGTACCAACTATTGAAGCGGGACATCAGTTAGCTAGGGCGCTCAAGAAGCAACTAAAAATTGAGGTTGAATTTGTTTATTCGGGTGATTCTAATCGGTTAGATAAAGTTCGTCGATTTAAAGAAGGGGATGGACAGTTTTTGATTACGACGATGATTTTAGAGCGTGGAGTGACGATTGCAGATATTGATGTTGCCATTTTAGGTGCAGAGCACGAAGTTTTTGAAGAAAGTGCATTAGTTCAAATTAGTGGTCGGGTCGGGCGTTCTCCTAAGTTTCCTCATGGTGAAATCGTCTTTTTTCATTATGGCGTAACTCAAGCAATGGATGATGCCCGGGAGCAAATTAAAATGATGAATAAAAAGGCAAGAGAGCGAGGACTATTAAAAGATGAAGTGCCTCATTTGTAAAAATTTAATTGTCATTAATAGTTTTTCGATGGTGTTTGCCCATGTAGAACCAAAACTCTGTCAAAGATGTCATGAGCAGATGATTCCTAATAAATTAATCGCATTTCCCCTTCAAATGTATGAAGATAATGAATTTATGCGTGAATTAATAAGACGTCTTAATCTTGGTGATTTTGTGTTATTAGAAGTCATACTTCCAACACTTCATCAAGGGCTTCTAAAATTTAAATCAGATATTAAAGAGTTAATCGCTTATGATGTAGACGATCAGTTAAGTGAAATCTTACTAGAAGCATTACAGTTTAAAGGAGAGGGGGGAAAGACTATAAAAATAACATCTATGATACCTGAAAAAATAGAACAAGAAGGATTTATTAGTATTTTGTGAGAGGTTTTTGGAATATTTTTGCCTATAAATGCTTACAATTATATAAGTCACTTTTAGACACAAATGGTGTTTTAAAGCAGTGTTTGATGATTCGATAAGAGTGATTCGACAAGGGCTACAAACATCTGATAAAAAAATCGTTACACAAATAGACAAGTTTTTTAAAACGCTTTCTTTTTCCAAATGTTTGTAGTATAATAAAGGTACATCAGATAGATAGGAGTGATTCTAATGAGAATTCAAATCAGGGGAGCTAATCGTTTCGTTGTAACAGAGGCTATTAAAAATTACATTGAGAATAAAGTAGGTAGCTTACAACGTTTCTTACCAAATAATCAAGATTTAGAAGCCCGTGTTTACATTAAAATCTATGATGTCATCCAAAAAGTTGAAGTAACGATTCCAGGAAATCAGTTCATTTTACGTGCTGAAGAAGAAAATGATGATTTATATGCAGCAATTGATTTGGTTGTAGATAAATTAGAAAGACAAATTCGCCGTAATAAAACAAAAGCTAATAAAAAAATTCGTGAACGTGAAGGAATCAGCGATTACTTTGTAACGGTTGATGATACACCAGTCACTCATCAAGTGGAGGATGAAGTCCCTTATAAAGTGAAAAATGTTCATTTAAAACCGATGGATGTAGAAGAAGCGATTATGCAATTGGATTTACTAGGACACGATTTCTATGTGTATCGTGACATGGCAGTAGATGCCGTATGTGTGGTTTATCTTCGTAAAGATGGTAAGTACGGTGTCATTGAAACAAATAATTAATTTTCGATAATAATTTAGAGGCTATCTGATTAGATAGTCTCTTTGATGTGCATATAAAATTTGATTTAAAAAGATGCTTAAAAAGCTGCCAGAGGCAGCTTTTTAAGTTAATTTTAGTGATAAAAAGGGTGTTTATTCTCATTTTAGTACGTATTTCATTAATTAAAGTATGTTATTAGTTGAAATAATCATATTTCTGTACGTAAATTACCCAAATGGGGGGGTGATTTTTTATGTACATGTTCTCTTAAAAGTGGTAACATTATGTTAATAAAATAATTGTAAACAATATACAAATTAATAAATTATTTTCAAATGATATTTTTTACACTTATTTAATATTATATTTAAAGGTATGTAGCTAATTTTTTAGTGACGATATAGAAACAAGGAGCGATGATGATGATTGCAGCAATTAAAAAAATGTTAGACCCAAGTGTCAAAGTATTAAAGCGTGCTGATAAATTAGCAGATGAGGTTATTGCATTAGAACCACATATGCAACAATTAACAGATGAGCAACTTCAAAATAAAACATTAGAGTTTAAAGAGCGAATTGAAAAAGGTGAATCATTAGATGATTTATTAGTTGAAGCTTTCGCTGTTGTACGTGAAGCCTCAACACGTGTGCTTGGTATGACACCATTTAAAGTGCAAATTATTGGGGGAATTGCATTACATGGTGGTAATATTGCAGAAATGAGAACTGGGGAAGGAAAAACATTAACTTCTACGATGCCAGCTTACTTAAATGCGTTATCTGGTAAAGGGGTTCATATCATTACTGTCAATGAATATTTAGCGAGTCGTGATGCTCGTGAAATGGGTGAGTTATACCGTTGGCTTGGCTTAACTGTTGGATTAAATTTAGTTGGAATGTCTTCTGAAGAGAAGAAGGCTCAATATGCATGTGATATCATGTATTCAACGAACAATGAGTTAGGATTTGATTATTTACGTGATCATATGGTGCTTTATGCAAAACAAATGTGTCAACGTAAATTAAATTATGCGATTGTCGATGAGGTCGATTCAATTTTAATTGATGAGGCTCGTACACCGTTAATCATTTCAGGTGGACAAAAACGTACAGCCAATCTTTATGTTTTAGCTGACCGTTTTGTTAAGTCATTACGTGATGAAGAAGATTATAATATTGATATTAAAACGAAAAATATTCAGTTAAATGAAGGCGGGATTGAAAAAGCAGAACGTGCTTTCCGCATTGATAACTTATATGATATTAAACATGCTGTATTATTACACCATATTAATAATGCATTAAAAGCAAACTTTGTTATGACACGTGATGTTGATTATGTGGTTCAAGATGGAGAAATCGTAATTGTTGACCAGTTTACAGGACGTTTGATGAAAGGACGTGCTTATTCAGAAGGTCTTCATCAAGCGATTCAAGCTAAAGAAAATGTTCAAATTAAGCAAGAGACTTCAACATTAGCAACGATTACATTCCAAAACTTATTCCGTCTATATAATAAGTTATCAGGGATGACAGGGACTGCTAAAACAGAAGAGGAAGAATTCCGTAACATTTATAATATGATGGTTGTTGAAGTGCCAACAAACCGTCCAATCGCGCGTATTGATGCACCAGATTTAGTTTATAAAGATGTCAATGCAAAGTTCAACGCGGTAGTAGAGGAAGTCGTAAATCGTCATAAAACAGGACAACCTGTATTACTTGGAACAGTTGCAGTTGAAACATCAGAATATATTTCTCAGTTGTTAAAACGTAAAGGGGTTCCTCATAACGTTTTAAATGCGAAAAACCATGAGCGTGAAGCAGAAATTATTATGGATGCTGGTAAAAAAGGTGCTGTTACGATTGCAACAAACATGGCAGGTCGTGGGACTGACATCAAATTAACAGATGAAATTAAGGCTTTAGGTGGATTAGCTGTTATCGGGACAGAACGTCATGAGTCTCGTCGTATTGATAATCAGTTACGTGGACGTTCTGGACGTCAAGGAGATCCTGGATATACACGCTTCTATTTATCATTCCAAGATGAATTAATGCGTCGTTTCGGTTCTGATCGCATGCACGAAATGGTTGATAAATTAGGAATGGATCCAAATGAACCGATTGAAAGTAAAATGGTAACAAAAGCCGTTGAATCTGCACAAAAACGTGTTGAAGGTAATAACTATGATATGCGTAAAAATTTATTAGAGTATGATGATGTTATCCGTCGTCAACGTGAAGTGATTTATGGGCAACGTCAAGATATTTTAGAAACTGAAGATTTAACATCAGTAATCTTTGCGATGATTGATTCTTCAATCACACGTTTAGTAGAACAATTTGCTCCAGCGGAAGCCTCTGATGCTAAATCATCAACTGAGTATAATTATGAAGGGTTATTAAACTACTTAAATACAAACTTATTCCCAGTTGATCATGTAGAAAAATCTCAGCTTGAAGGAAAATCAACAAGTGAGATGATTGAATATATTGCAACTCTTGTGAAGGATAATTACCGTCAAAAAGAGGAATCAATTGATCCATCAATCTTCCATGAGTTCCAAAAAGTTATTGTTTTACGTGTTGTTGATACGCATTGGATGAATCATATTGATGCAATGGATGCTCTTCGCCAAGGAATTCATTTACGTTCTTATGGACAAATTAATCCACTTCATGAGTATCAATCTGAAGGGTTTGAAATGTTCAATCGTTTAATTGAACGTATTGAAGATGATGTCACTCGTTACATTTTACGTGCTGAGATTCGCCAAAACTTACAACGTGAGGAAGTAGCGAAACCAACAGCTACAAATAGTGGAAAAGAAGAGAAAAAACGCCCGGTAACACGTCAAGCTGATAAAGTGGGACGCAATGATGGGTGTCCATGTGGTAGTGGGAAAAAATATAAACAATGTTGTGGACAAGAACACTAATTGGATAGATTGAAATCATAGTTCAACTGATGTTTTAAATATCAGTTGAACTTGTTTTTCGTTTAAGAAGGAATTACTATCTACCAAACGATTAATAAGATAGAGATTGAAGAATAGTCTTGGTTATTCAAATAATTTGATATAAAGTAGAACTATAGTCTCATTAAAGTTTTCTTAAATGATGCATAAGTTAATAAAAGTTGACATGAAGAAGTGGTGACGATAATGGAAATTCATGAAATAAGATCAGAGATTAAGAAAATGTCTGAGCGTATCAATCAATTTAAAGATTCGTTGAACGTTGAGCAAAAAGAAGCGGAAATTAAAGAGTATGATGATCAAATGCAGGTAGCAGGATTTTGGGATGACCAACGTAAGGCCCAAGAAGTTATTAATGCAGCGAATGCAATTAAAGATAAAGTTAATACATTTTACTCGTTAGAAGGCGAAGTAGAAGAGTTGGCCGTGGCATTTGAATTAATTTTAGAAGAACCGGATGCTGATTTACAAGCTGAATTAGAATCACAAATTGAAGAAGTTTCGGAACATTTAAACAAATTTGAATTAGAAATTTTATTAAGTGGACCTTATGATGCTAATAATGCAATTTTAGAGTTACATCCAGGGGCAGGTGGAACAGAATCTCAAGATTGGGCTGAGATGTTATATCGTATGTATACTCGATATGCTGAGCGTAAAGGATTTAAAATCGAGGTTCTTGATTACCTTGTCGGAGAAGAAGCCGGAATTAAGAGTGTGACGATTAAAATTAAAGGAACAAATGCATTTGGATACTTTAAAGCAGAGCGTGGTGTTCATCGTTTAGTCCGTATTTCACCATTTGATTCAGGAGGGAGACGACATACTTCATTCTGTTCATGTGATGTGATGCCTGAATTTTCAGGGGATATTGATATCGAAATTCGTGCAGAAGATTTAAAAATCGATACATATCGTGCCAGTGGAGCTGGTGGACAACATATTAATACAACTGATTCAGCTGTTCGTATTACTCATATTCCAACGAATACGATTGTAACGTGTCAAAATCAACGTTCACAAATTAAAAACCGTGAAGCAGCGATGGAGATGTTAAAATCAAAATTATATCAACGTAAGCTTGAAGAACAAGAAGCAGAGTTAGCAAAAATCCGTGGTGAAGTGAAAGAGATTGGATGGGGAAGTCAAATCCGTTCATATGTTTTCCACCCGTATTCACTAGTTAAAGATCACCGTACTTCATATGAAGTAGGGAACGTTCAATCAGTCATGGATGGAGACTTAGATGGATTTATTGATGCTTATTTACGATATTCAATTTAATACTTCATCATGATTTGACGAAAGTATAGTAGATGAGGCATAATAATTTAATAAGAATAACCCCTTCTTAACTAATGAAGTTCAGAGGGGGTTAAGTCTTTCAATGAGATAGTGTTAGTCAAAGGAGTGTGTTTTAAATGAAGAAAATTCCTAGCTTTACTGTAAATCATGAAGATTTATTACGTGGAATTTATGTTTCACGTCAAGATGTCATTGGAGAAGAAGTTGTGACAACTTTTGATATTCGTACAAAATTACCAAACCGTGAGCCTGTTATGAATAACGCTGAAATTCATACAATTGAACATTTAGCAGCAACGTTTTTACGTAACCATGCAACGGCAGCTGAGCAAACCATTTATTTTGGCCCAATGGGATGCCGTACAGGGTTTTATTTAATTTTAAAAGGTGATTTAAAATCAGGTGACGTTGTAGATTTAATTAAGGAAACCTTTGAATTTGTTGCGACTTATGAAGGTGAAGTTCCAGGAGCAAGTGCTCGTGACTGTGGAAACTATTTAGATATGAATTTGCCAATGGCTAAATATGAGGCCCAAAAATTCCTTGAAAATACATTAAATGTTATTAAAGAAGAGAACTTAGTTTATCCAGCTTAATATAAAAAGCATCTTTTCAAATAGGAAAAGATGCTTTTTTGTTCCCAAAAAAAACTCTTTATGGTTAAACAGATAAAGATAATATGTAAACAGTGTAAAAGTTGAAGGGAAATCGTCGACATATTATACTATTATCTCTCTTTGTATGCTAAAATATTATTATTGTTATTATTTTTTTACAAAGATGTGGATAACATTTGTTATTTGTTGGCAATTGTCGTATAAAAAATGTAAGTGTCGATTAGTATGTTATAATAAATTCGATTCTACAAGAGATAGGTGGGGAGATTATGATTGAATTTATAAATGTAAATAAAAAGTATGCGAATGGAGTTATTGGACTTCATAATATTAATATAAATATCGAAAGTGGCGAGTTCGTTTTTGTAATCGGACCAAGTGGTGCTGGTAAGTCATCATTCTTGAAAATGATTAATCGTCAAGAACAAGCTACAGGTGGACAAATTATAGTAAATGGTCATGATGTGACAAAGTTAAGTCGATTCAAAGTACCAAAATTACGTCGTGAAATTGGAGTCGTATTCCAAGATTTTAAATTATTACAGAAACTAACGGTTTATCAAAATGTTGCATTTGCTTTAGAAGCCATTGGTCTTCCAGCAAATGAGGTGCGTGAAAAAGCAATTAAAGCAATCGAATTAGTTGGATTAAAAAGTAAAATGCGTTTCTATCCAAATCAGTTGTCTGGTGGAGAGCAACAACGTATTGCAATTGCTCGTGCGATTGCCAATAATCCAGCGATTATTATTGCCGATGAACCAACAGGAAACCTAGATCCTGAAAATTCTGAACAAATTGTTTCTATTCTTAAAAAATTAAATAGCGAAGGTAAAACGATTATTATGGCGACGCATGATCATGAGTTGATTTTTGAATCAGATTGTCGTGTCCTAACCGTTGATCATGGAACAATTTTTAGTGATGAGGTGAAGGGATATTATGATGCTAATTAGACAACTTTTCCGTTATATTCGTGATGGATTAAAGAATATTTGGCGTAACTTATTTATGTCGATTTCTTCAATCTTTACGTTAACGATTACTTTAAGTTTATGTTCATTATTTGTTTTATTTGCTCATAATTCAAATGAATTTACAGAGCAATTAGAAAATGAAATTAAAATCTTTGTTGAATTTGATAAAGTGGCAACACCAGAACAAATTCAATCTACAATTGACACGATAGAACAAAACTCTTATGTAGTTGATGTTGAGTACACAACTAAAGAGCAAAACTATCAAGATTTTATCGATCGTATTGGTAACGATGATCCAGAGTTAGCTGTTTTCTTTGAAAATACAAGCGATGAAAATCCATTAGTTGGGACATTAGTTGTATCAGCCGACGCTGTTAATCATGTCGATCAAGTTGCTAAAGAAATTAAAGAGATGTCTAATATTAGCTATGTCGATTATGGTGAAGAATCATCATTAGCAGCTTTTGCTAATATTACAAAAATGATTCGTGAATCATTCTCATGGATTGTAGTAGTATTATTAGTATTAGCAGTCTTTTTAATTCAAAATACAATCAAATTAACAATTTATGCTCGTAAAAATGAGCTTAAGATTATGAAGTTAGTCGGGGCTTCTGCTACTCATGTTACTGTACCATTCTTAGTAGAAGGGTTAATTATTGGGGTGCTTGGAGCTATTGGACCGATTTTGTTTACAGTTTTTGGATATCAATACTTATATGAATTATTTGGTGGAGTCTTAGTCATTCCAATGTTCCAATTAACTGCACCACTTCCGTTAGTGTATACTTTATCATTTGGAATTGGAATTATTTCAATTGCTATTAGTTTAATCGGAAGTTTCTTCGCCGTAATTCGTTACTCATTAAAAATTTAATGATTAAATGAGGAAGGAGGAACTTTCGTGGTTAAAAAACTTTTAATTAGCTTAACCGTGTTAACGGCATTGCATTTTGCACCTAAGCAGAATTTAACTGCCGAGGCAACAACAACATGTACAACAACTGAAGAATGTGATGCATTAATTAACCAGGCCCAAAGTCAAATTTCAGATATTAAAAATCAACAAAATGATGCACAGCAGGAATTGAATGCCGTTCAAGAAGATATTGGGGCAATACTTGATAAAATCTCGATGACAGAGAATGCGATTTCTTCTTATATGCAACAAATTAAACAAAAAGAAAGTGAGATTTCGACTAGTGAGAATCAAATTGAGCAACTAGAGGGTCAAATTTCTGAATTGAAAGAAATTGTAGGTGAGCGTGCGCGAGTTTCACAACGATTATCTCGTACAAATACGATTTTAGAAGTTATTTCTCAATCAACAAGTATCGTTGATTTTATTAAAAACTTACGTGTTGTGACACACTTTGCTGAAAGTGATGCAGAGGCAATGGATCAATTAAAATCTTTAGTGTCAGAACAACAAAACTTATTATCTTCTCTTAAAGTTCAAAAGGAAGAATTAGCTGCAAGCAAAGCAAGTTTAGAACAAGAGCGTTCAAATTTAGAGGCTTATGAAGAAAAACTTCAAAGCCAGAAGGCAGCTATTGCAAAGCAAATTCAAGAATTAGAGAGTGAACGTTTATCTCAAGCTGAAATTATTGCAATTGCAGAAGAACAAAAGAATTTATTAGTTTCTCAGACATCAGGCGGATTTATTATTCCATTAAAAACAGGATATGTAAGTTGTGAGTTTATGTGTTATTCAAATCATACTGGAATTGACTTAGGAAACTCAGGTGATACATCAACCCCAGTTTTAGCAGCAGCATCTGGAACAGTTATTCGTTCAGGCTGGCATGCAGCTTATGGATGGCATGTTATGATTTCACATAATATGGATGGAAAAATAATTACAACTGTTTATGCACATATGCACTCAAAACCTTTAGTATCTGTCGGACAACAGATAAATCAAGGGACGCAACTTGGAACCATGGGGAACACTGGTAACTCCTTTGGGGCCCATTTACACTTTGAAATGTATGATGGTTATTATAATTATCCTTATGCGGTTAATCCACGTAAGTATATTAATTTCCCATCTAGATGGTAACAAAAAGATGAGCCAATTGGCTCATTTTTTTTTACACTATTAAATAAGAATGTGTTTATAAATGGAGATTTAGTCTTTTTATACGTCTTTTCCTCATTTTAATCTAATTTATTCCATTTTATAGTCATGACAATGTTACTAAAAATTGATAAAATAAAGATAAACCGATAAAGTCTACATTATTTGGAATAGATGGGAAATACTATAGAGGTTATATTCGTTCCGTTGAATGGAAAAGGAGTGATATGATGAAACGAAATAAAACGTTTCTCATCATTGGAAGCTTTAGTCTAGGTGTAGTCGTAACTTTAATTTTAGCGTTAGTATTTAAACCTGCTACGCAAGTACAAACGATTGTCTCACCTTCTAATTACGGTGAAACATCTTCAGTTACTCAAGTTTATGACGCATTGAAAACATATTATTATTTTTATGATGGTGATGATCAAGCTTTAATTGATGGGGCTATTTCTGGAATGATTAGTTCATTAGATGATCCACACTCTACGTATTTTACGATGAGTGACTACGAAAACTTTGTTGAGCATCTAGAAGAAACTTATTCAGGTATTGGCTGTGAAGTAACAAGTATTAATGGTTATACAATGATTGTGTCACCATTTCCAGATTCTCCTGCAGATGAAGCTGGGATTTTAGCCAATGATTTAGTTGTTGAAATTGATGGCGAGAACGTTGTAGGACAAAACTTACAAGAAGTAACTAATAAGATTAAAGGCCCTGTGGATACAACGGTCACTTTAGGTATCCAACGTAACGATAATCCGGAATTAATTTATATTGAAGTCCAACGACGCGCAATTGAACAAGAAACAGTTAAAACTGAATTAATGACCATTGGAGATAAAAAGATTGGATATTTACAGGTGACAACATTTGGTGAAAATACAGCGAATGAGTTTAAAGAAGGAATTGAGTCACTTGAAAATCAAGGAATGGAATCCTTAGTTGTTGATTTACGTAACAATTCAGGAGGATATTTAACAAGTGTTGTTGAAATGGTTGATTATATTTTACCGCCAGACAAAGTCGTTACAACGATTGAAAATCGTGAAGGTAAAGGAACTCAATATATGACAAGTTCTGAGGGGAAAGATTATGAAGTTGTTACGTTAATTAACGAAGGAAGTGCTTCTGCATCCGAAATATTTGCCGCTGCGATGAAAGAGGCAGGCGGATATCCCGTTATCGGAACAACATCATATGGAAAAGGAACCGTTCAAGTTTCAATGCCACTTGATGATCATTCTTCATTAAAATTAACAACACAAGTTTGGAAAACACCAGATGGAAATTGGATTAACGAAGTAGGGGTAGAACCTACTATAGTTGTTGAAGCGCCAGAATTTTATTACTACTATCAAGTCTACTTAACAGATGGAAAATCTTTAGAGTATGACATGGTAGATAGTTCTATAGCGAATGCACAAAATATTTTAACAGCCTTAGGTTATCAAGTTGGACGCCATGATGGATATTATGATAAATCAACAGTATCAGCTGTTGAAAACTTCCAAGCAGATAATGAAATTCTAGTCACAGGAATTATTGATAATAAAACAGCAAGTGAATTAACATTAGCTTTACGTAATAAAGTTCGTGATAAACAATATGATACTCAATTACAAACAGCACTTGAAGTTTTAATACAAGAATAACAAGGACGCTCGCCACATAAAAGTGGTGAGTTTTTTTGTTAACGAAAAAGGTTTAAAGTAATGTTAAAAGTGGAAAGATTTAATAATGAGATAAAGGGATTGTGTTTGAATACTGGACGTTAGCATTTTGTTTGTTAAATAATTTTTAACTGCTAGGTCAAAAAATTTTAGTATAAAGATAGAATATCTTATTTCCTATCAGTTACGGAAAAACATGAATTCCATAGTATAGATGAATTAGTATTAAAAGGATTAGGGTAGTAAGTCGTTTTAATACTATGAATTGTTTATCGTCTTGTATATAGAGATAGTACGTGTGTTTTAGGTATGATATAATGGGGATAATGTGAGGTGACGTTTAATGCCAAATAATAAGTTTGAAATTGTTTCGAAATACTCTCCATCAGGTGATCAACCAAAGGCAATTAAGCAACTAGTTGAGAATATTGAGCATGGAGTTAAAGAACAAGTTTTGCTTGGAGCAACTGGAACGGGTAAGACATTTACGATTGCAAATGTTGTTCAAGCTGTTAATAAGCCAACTTTAGTACTGGCGCATAATAAAACATTGGCTGGTCAGCTGTATAGTGAATTAAAAGAATTTTTCCCGAATAATGCGGTTGAGTATTTTGTTAGTTATTATGATTACTATCAACCAGAAGCCTACGTTCCATCTTCAGATACATTTATTGAAAAAGATGCGAAGACAAATGATGAAATTGATAAATTACGTCACTCGGCAACTGCTGCCTTATTAGAACGAAATGATGTAATTGTAGTTGCTTCAGTTTCGTGTATTTATGGGATTGGAGATCCTGAAGAATATAAGAGTATGATGGTTTCGATTCGTGTCGGAATGGAAATGGAACGTAATGATTTATTAAAAGAGCTTGTTCGTATTCAGTATCAGCGTAATGATATTGATTTCCACCGTGGGACGTTTAGAGTTCGAGGTGATATCGTAGAAATTTTACCGATTGCAACAGAGAAGAATGCGATTCGTATTGAGTTCTTTGGAGAAGAAGTTGATCGTATTCGTGAAATTGATACGTTGACGGGTGAAGTGTTAAGTGAACGTAAACATGTTGTCATTTTCCCAGCTTCTCACTTCGTAACAGGTGAAGAGCGTATGAAAATCGCTCTTAAGAATATTGAAGAAGAATTAGAGCAACAAATTGAATATTTTAAGTCGGAAGAAAAGTTAATTGAAGCGCAACGAATTGAGCAACGTACGCGTTACGATTTAGAGATGATGGCTGAGATGGGATTCTGCTCTGGAGTCGAGAATTATTCTGGTCCATTATCACTTCGTGAACGTGGAGCAACTCCGTATTGCTTACTTGATTTCTTCCCAGATGATTGGTTGTTAGTAGCGGATGAATCACATGTGACGCTACCTCAGGTCAGAGGAATGTACAATGGTGACCGTGCGCGTAAAGAGACGCTTGTGAATCACGGATTTAGATTACCTTCAGCTCTTGATAACCGCCCGTTACAATTTAATGAATTTGAAGAAAAAATTCATCAGGCGATTTATGTTTCTGCAACACCAGGTGATTATGAGTTAGCCCGTACAGATAAAGTGGTTGAGCAAATTATTCGTCCAACTGGATTACTTGATCCAATTATTGAGCTTCATCCAAGTCGTGGACAAATTGATCATTTAGTGGGTGAAATCTATAAACGTATTGAAAAAAATGAGCGTGTTTTAGTGACAACATTAACGATTAAAATGTCAGAAGAGTTAACGAATTATTTAAAAGAACTTGGAATTAAAGTCGCTTATTTACATTCTGAAATTAAGACGCTTGAGCGTATTGAGATTATTCGTGATTTACGTGTTGGAACTTATGATGTTTTAGTCGGAATCAACTTACTTCGTGAAGGACTTGATATTCCAGAGGTATCCTTAGTCGCTATTTTAGATGCAGATAAAGAAGGATTCTTACGTAGTGATCGCTCATTAATCCAAACGATTGGACGTGCTGCGCGTAATGCAGATGGTCGTGTTATTTTATATGCAGATAAGATGACCGGTTCAATGCAACGTGCGATTGAAGAAACCAGTCGTCGTCGTGAAATTCAAGAGAATTTCAATGAAGAACACGGCATTATTCCAATGACAATTCGTAAAGATGTTCGAGATGTGATTCGAGCGACTGAGGTTGTTGAGAAAGAAGCTAAATATGATAAGAAAATGTCGCGTAAAGATAAAGAAAAACTGATGGCTAAATTAGAAAAAGAAATGAAGGAAGCTGCTAAAGCACTTGATTTTGAAACAGCTGCAACGTTACGTGATGCAATGCTTGAATTAAAAATTGAATTAGGCTTATAATAAGATGATGAGGAAGAATTTGTTAACGTCTTATTGGTATAGAAAACTTTGAGGTATACAACATTGTCGGACATTTAGTAAGGAAAGAGGTAAAGATATGGAAAGTTTACGTGAATTATATAAAGTGGGAAATGGACCATCGAGTTCTCATACAATGGGTCCAGCACGTGCAGCAAAAGTTTTTATGGGACGTTATCCAGAGGCTTCATCTTATGAGGCAGTTTTATATGGAAGTTTAGCGGCAACAGGTGAAGGGCACCTAACTGACTATATCATTATTAAAACTATGGATCCAAAGCCTGTTAAAATTACATGGCGTCCAGAAGACTTCCGTCCATTCCACCCAAATGCCATGCAATTTATTGCTTATAACGAGGCAGGTGAGGCATTAGGAGATTGGACTGTTTATTCTGTTGGAGGAGGATCAATTATTGAGGAAGGACAAGGGCGCAATGAAGTAGTAGCGGCTTATCCAGATTCAACAATGGCTGATATTTTAAAAGTGTGTGAAGAGAAAAATTGGACATTAGCAGACTATGTCTATGAGCATGAATCGGATATTAAACCTTATTTAGTTGAGATTTTAACGGTGATGCGTGAAACGTTAGAGAATGGTTTAAAGGCTGAGGGAAATTTACCTGGAAAACTAAATTATCCACGTCGTGCTAAACAGTTTCATGAGCATGCTAAATCAATGCCAGAAGATTTATCAGTTTTAATTTATGCTTATGCTTTAGCCGTGTCTGAACAAAATGCGAGTGGAGATGTTGTTGTAACGGCTCCAACTTGTGGAGCATCTGGTGTCATTCCGGGAACCTTATTTGCTCTTCAACAATTTGAAGGATATAGTGATGATCAATTAGTTGATGCATTAGCAGTAGCAGGATTAATTGGAAACTTAATTAAAACAAATGCTTCAATTTCAGGGGCAGAGGTTGGATGCCAAGGTGAGGTAGGTTCTGCTTGTTCAATGGCAGCAGCAGCTGTTGCTTATTTAAAAGGGGCTTCAAACTTACATTGTGAGTATGCAGCAGAAATTGGACTTGAACATCATTTAGGAATGACATGTGATCCTGTCTTTGGTTACGTTCAGGTTCCTTGTATTGAGCGTAATGCGGTTGCAGCTAAACGTGCCTATGATGCAGCTAAATATGCCATGTTAACAGATGGATATCATACAATTACACTTGATCAAGTGATGCAAACCATGAAAGAGACAGGTCACGACTTAATGGCGAAGTATCGTGAAACAGCACAAGGTGGTCTTGCAAAACATTTTGCAGAATGCTAAGCCGACGTGTGGTATAATAAGTTGTAAATGAAAAAAATCATAACATCCTAAGATGATACTTATAAACAAATCATGAAAAGGGAGTGATCGTATGGCAACAGAGAAAAAGAAAAACACAACGAACGAAAAACCAAAGACTCAGACGTCTAAAGGAAAGAAAGCTCGTAGTAAAAATGAGATTGCCTTATATAGTTTTATTGGAGTCTTAGCGGTTGTAACGGTTTTATTTGCTTACAATGTCATCAGTTATTTTTATATTGAACCCACTAAAGCAGCAGGAAAACCGCAATATGGTGACCGTTTAGATGGTTTAGTGACAATTGATCAATCAATTATAAATGATGCACAGTCTTATGGAAGTGGTCTATCCGGTGTACAATCTGTTAATATTACGGTTGAAGGAATGATTGTTTATATTGATGTTCGTGTTGATTCAACAACAGCACTTACGACTGCTCAGGCAAACACTGAGAAGATTTCAGATTATTTAATCGATGCAATGGATAAAGCTAATGCAAATTCTTCACAGGCCTATAACTTCCAATTAGTTGTGGCAAATGAAGATCCTAAGACATTAGTTGATACAAATCGTGCAGAAGAATTAGATTATATTAAACAACATGACGTTGCAATTGTTGAGCAAGTTGTAGGATATGCTGAAGAATATCCTACAGTAGCTAATATTGAGCGTGCTAACAAAAATATCGCTTATATGCAAACGAGTTATCCTGAAGAAGCAGCCGCTTTTCAAAAACGTGTGGATGCTTTAACAGAGTTAACTGCAGAACAAGAAGAAGCATTAGGTGAAATTCCAACGCTAGAAGTAGATAAAGAAATTAAACCTTCAAGTATTGCAGAGTACCCAAGTTGGGGAACATTAAATCCTGAGACAGGAAAATATGATTGGAAATAGTAAAAGGCAGGGGAGGCTTATTTTAGTCTCCCTCTCTTTGTGAATAAAGGTGATAGAAAAATGTCGAAAAAAAGTGTACCAGTAGTAAAAAATGAATATTATGATGTAAAAATTGAAAGTTTAACACATGACGGTTTAGGTGTTGCTAAAATTGATGGTTTCCCTATTTTCGTGACAAATGCACTAGTAGGCGAAGAAGTTAATATGAAAGTAACATTAGTTAAAAAAACGTATGCCATTGGACGTGCAGTTGATTTATTTGTCGAGAGTCCTGACCGTGTGACGCCGCCATGTAAAATTTATAAACAATGTGGTGGATGTCAAGTTCAGCATCTAAATTATCCAGGACAACTTCAAATGAAATATGATACAGTTGTAAATCAGTTCAAACGCATTGGTCATATTGAAGATGCGAATATTTTACCGACCATCGGAATGGAGGAACCTTGGCGTTATCGTAATAAAACGCAGGTGCCATTTGGTTTAGCTAATGGTGATGTAGTGGCTGGGTTCTATCAAAAACGAAGCCATGAGATTATTGATATGCGTCATTGTTTAATTCAAACTGAAATTTCAGATGAAATTATTCATGAGATGCGTGGAATTTGTCGTGATTTAAAACTAAGTCCGTATAATGAGGAGTCGAATACTGGTATTTTACGCCATGTCATCGTGCGCACAGGATTTAAGACGGATGAGATTATGGTTATTTTAGTGACACGTAAAGAGAAAATCATTAATATGGATCGTATTGTGTCACGCTTATTAGAAAAATTCCCTCAGATTAAAGTTATTGCTCAAAATATTAATCCAAACGTAACAAATGCTATTTTAGGTGAGAAAACAAACATCATTTACGGTGAAGGATATATTTATGATGAAATGAACGGAATTGGTTTCGCCATTTCACCACGTTCATTCTATCAAGTTAACCCTGTTCAAACCGAAACACTTTACTCTAAAGCCGTTGAATTTGCAGGACTAACAGGAGAAGAAATCGTATTCGATGCTTACTGTGGAATCGGAACGATTACATTATTCTTAGCACAACATGCCAAAAAAGTTTATGGGGTTGAAATCATTCCTGAAGCCATTGCCGATGCAAACATGAATGCTAAATTAAATGGATTCGAAAATACAGAATTTGCAGTAGGAAAATCAGAAGAAGTTATTCCAGCTTGGATCGAACAAGGAATCGTTCCAGACGTCATCGTCGTCGATCCACCACGTAAAGGATGCGACAAAACATTACTAGACACAATGCTAGAAGCAGCACCAAAACGCATCGTCTACGTATCATGCGATTCATCAACACTAGCTCGCGACATTAAAATTCTAGTAGACGGTGGATACCAACTAGAAGTCGCACAACCTGTAGATATGTTCCCTCAGACAAGTCACGTAGAAGTAGTGGCTCTGCTTACACGTAAAAACGTGTAAGCAGTTAGCACTACTCTATGCAACAGCTTCACCATGAAGATGAGCTGAAAAGCGAAATCTAAATGGCATGAAGCCACTTGCGTGAGACCAATATTAGAAGAAATTTTGGTGTGAATAAGCGCACTCCATGCAAGGCTCATCCAATAAAGTGAGCTACAGGCGAAACTTGATTGGTTATGAGCTACTGCGAGAAGTGGTCTTCAGTAAATGACTGGCTCTACGAAGTAAGCTATTATCACTCCTGGGTTTGTATCTTTGCGAAATGAGATAGTCAATATAAGTAACGTTATAAAAAATCGAGTATAAAAAACCTCCATAATATCAATTATAATGATTAGATTGGAGGTTTTTTTATGCGAAAATTAGAGAATGCAATAGCTCTTGTCACGTCTTCAACAAGAGGTATTGGGTTAGCGTGTGCTAAGAAGTTAGCGGGTGAGGGTGCCATTGTTTATATGGGAGTTCGTCGTTTAGAGGTCACTCAAGAAATTTGTGATGAAGTGGCTAAAGAGGGTTTGAAAATGAAGCCTGTCTTTTTTGATGCCTACAACATTGATTCTTATGAAACGATGGTAGAAGAAGTGATTAGGGAACAAGGTAAGATTGATATTTTAGTTAATAATTTTGGAACTGGAAGACCGGAAGTAGATTTAGATTTAGTTAGTGGAGATGAGAAAGCTTTTTTTGATATTTTAGAAGCGAATATCGGATCAGTTTATCGTATCTCTAAACTGGTGATTCCTCATATGATTAAACAAGGAAAAGGAAGCATTGTTAATATTTCATCGATTGGTGGAACGGTCCCAGATATTTCTCGTATTGGTTATGGTGTTTCAAAAGCAGGCGTTAACAATATAACTCAACAAATCGCTATGCAGTATGCGCGCTATAATATAAGATGTAATGCAGTATTACCAGGTTTAACAGCAACCGATGCAGCTCTTGATAATATGACAGAACAATTTATTAAGTCTTTCTTATCGCATGTTCCTTTAAATCGCATGGGAACACCTGAAGACATGGCGAATGCGGTTCTATTTTTCGCTAGCGATGATTCTTCTTATGTAACGGGGCATATTATGGAGGTATCAGGTGGTTATCATTTAGGAACACCACAATATGCTGATTTTGTTGGTCGTAAAGTAGTTGAGGAAAAGTAAATAAAAATCCCACTGAAAAGATATGTCAGTGGGATTTTTATGATAGATGTCAAAAAACTGGTAATAAAAAATACAGTGAATATAATATTATTAGAAAGTGAGCATTTTAGTTTTCTAGCAAAAAAAGGGGTTATACAATGAGTCATGAAAAGTTGTTTGAAAATAAGTCAATTCAACATTTGATTGTTCTATTTTCATTTCCAACTATTTTTTCTTTAGTTTTGGAGTCATTCGTTTCAATGATTGATACAGCATTTGCGGGGCACCTTGGAAGTATGAGTAGTATTGCTTTGTCAGCAATGGGGCTTTTAACGCCTATCTTACAAATCTTACTAGCAGCTCAACTGATTTTTGGGGTATCCACAAGTATTGTCGTTTCGAAACGATTAGGTGAAAAGAATCAAGAAAAGGTAAATGAAACGTTTACGATTGGATTTTATGGTTGTGGATTGTTTAGCATTGCTATTTCACTATTAATTTTTTTATTACAAGATCCGTTGCTATTTGTTTTAGGGGCGAGTGGTGAGGTTAGACGGTATGCTTTACAGTATTTAAATTTGGCACTAATTTTCAATATTTTTAATTCGCTCGGTTATATGTTAGTTAATATGATTAGGGTGTTTGGTTATCCTAAAATGGAAATTATTATCGGGGTTATTTCAACGCTCAGTAATGTGTTCTTTAACGTGCTCTTTACGTTTATTTTAGGACTTGGATTTATTGGGATTGCCTTTGCGACACTAACAAGTAGTGTCATCTACTTTGGTTGCGCCGTTTTATTTTTAATGCACAAAAAACTGTGGATGAAGAAGGTCCATTTAACTATTAATCCATCGAAAGAGATTTTGATTTCTATTATTAAAATTGGATTTGTGCAGTTTTTGATGCAAGCTCTTAATAGTGTCAGTGGCTTTGTTATTAATCGTCGTTTAATTGGACTTGGATATGTTTCGTCAATTGGAGCCTTCGCCATCTGTAATAATATAAATACGGTGATTTTGTTACCATTAATTGGGTTAACACAGGGGAGTCAATCTGTTATTGCGTATTTCCATGGGCGTCAGAACCATCAATCTGAGAGAATAGCGAAACAAAAAATTGTGAATTATAGTTTAATTTATGCTTTGGTAATCACGATAGTCAGTCTCTTATGGACGAGACCGTTATTAATGATTTTTACGAGTGATGAGAGTTTAATCCAGTCTGCGATTCCGATCCTTAGAATTATGGTAGCGGGATTTCCATTTATGGGAATCATTTATACATTGATTACGTTTATGCAAGTATCGAAAGAAGAAGCAAAGGCTAGCCAGTTAGAGGTGGTAAGGCAAATTGTTTTACTCATTCCTTTAGTTATTGTTTTTTCGGTTCTTTTTTCAAGATTTAATATTTTTAATATTTCAGCAGAACAGGGAATGTTCTTAGCTTTTTCTTTAACAAATATGATTATCGTATTGTTTTATTTTAAAAAGATTAAAACGATTTATAAGGATGACTAAACAGCTATTTAGATAGTAAAAAATAAAGGGAGACGGATTTATGAGTAGAAAAAAACAGTTGAAAATGAGTAAAGTTGGATTAGAGCATTTAGAGCAGTACAATCAATTACTGAGATATGTATTTCAGGTGACAGACCAAGAACTTCAAGAAATTGGATGGCAGGAAAAAGAAATGATTCGAGCTAAATCCCCAACGCTTGAGCGAGCAGATGTGATTGGCTGGTTTGATCGGGACCAATTGATTTCGCAAGTTGCGATTTATCCGATGCGTGTCCGTATTTTTAATCAGACATATGATATGGGGGGCGTGACAGGGGTTGGAACTTATCCTGAGTATGCGAACCAAGGACTGATGCATAAATTACTAATAGAAGCGTTAAAACATATGAAAAATCATAACCAACCTATTTCTTATCTTTATCCGTATTCTATTCCTTATTACAGACGCAAAGGATGGGAGATTGTATCAGATAAGATTGTGTATGAAATTAATGATTATCAATTGCCTAAGCATCGACGCGTGAGTGGGGAAGTTGAACGTGTGGATGCTGAAAGTGAAGAAATTAAAAAAGCATATGAACGCTTTGCTTATCAAACTCATGGTGCCTTACTTCGTGATGATTTAGCATGGAATGAATATTTTCTATGGGATAGTGACGATTTAATGGCGGCTATTTATTATAATGAAGCAGGGTTTGCCGATGGGTATATTCTTTATTTTATTAAGGACGAAATTTTTAATATTAAAGATATGATTTTTATAAATGAGGAAGCAAGGACGGGACTTTGGAATTTTATTAGTGCCCATTTTTCAATGATAAAAAAAGTAATTGGAAATACGTATACGGATGAACCATTAGCTTTTTTACTTGAGGATGCCGATATTAAAGAGACCATTTCACCGTATTTTATGGCACGAATTGTTGACTTAGAAAAATTTATTGAACAATATCCATTTAAGCCAGATACGATTGCAAGGGAGTGGACTTTTACAATGGATGATCCGCTTCTTTCGTGGAATCAAGGCTCTTTTACGCTAAGTATTGATACGGAGGGTGTCGGTAAAATCAAACGTACCAGTGTGAAAACAGGGGATCGCATTGATATCCAAACCATGACGACGATGTTACTTGGATATAAGCGTCCTGATTATCTTCATAAGATTGGTCGTTTGAGTTGTAGTTCAAAGACATTAGATATGTTAGAGGATGCGATTGAGCAACAGACACCTTATTTTTCAGATTACTTTTAAAAAATGAAAAAAGCTCTCAAGATTGTTCTTGAGAGCTTTTTGTAGATTAATTTCAATACTTTCTTATTTTTAACGAACATTTTTCTGGGCTTAATATACTATATATCAAGAGGATTATAGTTAGGAGGGAGATAATGGATTTTCAATTTATAAAAACGTATGCACCGATGTATGTAGAGGCTGCTAAGTTAACCATGAGTATCGCTCTTTTGGGAATCTTATTGTCTACTTTAGTTGGATTTATCTGCTGTTTAATTCGATATTATAAGATTCCAATTTTACAACGTGTGATTGGGATGTATATAGAACTTTCAAGGAATACACCGTTATTAATTCAATTATTTTTTCTATATTTTGGATTACCGAAGTTAGGGATCTTTTTAAGTTCATATGCATGTGGAGTACTTGGATTAACTTTTTTAGGTGGGAGTTATATGGCTGAGGCTTTTCGAAGTGGACTCGAGTCCATTCCTGACATTCAAATGGAGTCGGGATTGAGCCTTGGTTTAACCAAATGGCAAGTCTTATGTTATATTATTTTTCCTCAAGCAGTAGCAGTCTCGCTGCCTGCTTTTAGTGCAAATGTGATTTTTTTAATCAAGGAAACATCTGTCTTTAGTGTCGTTGCATTAGCAGATTTAATGTATGTAGCAAAAGGATTAATCGGGCTTTATTATAAAACTGACGAGTCCTTGTTGATGTTAGTTGTTGCGTATTTAGTACTGTTATTACCTATTTCATTAATTTTAAGTGTTATTGAGAAGAAGGTGCGTTATGGAGGAGTGGGGAATTAATGTTTTATTTGAAGGAAAAAATTTCATTCGATTGTTACAAGGACTAGGAGTGACATTAGAAATTTCTTTGATTTCTGTGATGATTTCAGTTGTTTTAGGCCTTGTAATGGGGATGTTGATGAGAGTGAAGACAAAGGTCGTTCGTCTAATCTGTCGTCTTTATTTAAATACGGTTCGAATTGTTCCACAGTTAGTCTTATTGTTTTTAGCTTATTTTGGTTTGAGTAAATCTTTTGGGATTAATTTATCAGGAGAAGTGGCCTCTATTTTAGTGTTTTCTTTTTGGGGAATTGCTGAAATGGGAGATTTAGTACGAGGGGCTTTAGATTCAATCCCAAAACATCAGTATGAGACAGCGTTGGCGATTGGATTGAATCAGCGTCAAATTTATCAATATATTATTATTCCACAAACGATTAGACGATTACTTCCACAAACGATTAATTTAGTGACGCGTATTATCAAAACGACTTCATTAATTGTTTTAATTGGAGTCGTTGAGGTCGTAAAGGTAGGACAACAAATTATTGAGGCTTCACGACTAACAGTTCCGACGGCAGCTCTTTGGATATATGGGGTTATTTTTCTACTTTATTTTTTAATCTGTTATCCGATTTCATTGGCTGCAACAAAACTAGAAAAGCATTGGGAGGAGTGAGGTGAAGAGATGAGCTCAACGATATTAAAACTAGACCAGATTACAAAAAGTTATGATAATCAGATTATTTTCTCTAATTTGTCATTAGAGATAAAAAAAGGGGAGGTCGTCGTCGTTTTAGGACCTTCTGGCTGTGGAAAAAGTACATTGCTACGATGTATGAATGGATTAGAGAGTATTCAAGCAGGAGAAATTTTATTAGAAGATGAGGTGATTAGCAATCAGCATAAAAAGATGCATTTAGTTAGACAAAAAATTGGTATGGTTTTTCAAAGTTACGAGTTATTTCCACATTTGAATGTGTTGCAAAATATTACGTTAGGTCCTATTAAAGCACAAAATCGAGATAGGGTCGAGGTGGTGAAAGAAGCAGAGCAATTATTAGAACGGGTGGGGTTATTAGAAAAGAAAAATGCTTATCCACACCAACTATCAGGTGGTCAAAAACAGCGTGTTGCCATTGTTCGGGCACTTTGTATGAAACCAGAAATTTTATTATTTGATGAGGTGACGGCTGCGCTTGATCCAGAAATGGTACGAGAAGTATTAGATGTGATGCTTTCACTTGCTAAAGAGGGAAGTACGATGGTCATTGTAACTCACGAAATGCAGTTTGCTCGTGCGATTGCAGATCGAATTATTTTTTTAGATGAAGGACAGATTATTGAAGAAAGTGATCCAGAAACATTTTTTACGAATCCTAAAACGAATCGGGCTAAACAATTTTTAAATCTGTTCACGTTTGAATGAAAGGAGAATTTAGAATGAAAAAAGTTTTTTTATGTTTCATGAGTTTCTTATTAACGTTAGGAATTTTAGGGGCATGCGGTGAATCAAATACTAGTCAATCAGAAGCGAGAAGTATTGAAGAGATTCAAGAGAGTGGAAAAATTATTATTGGTGTCTTTAGTGATAAAAAACCGTTTGGTTATGTTGATTCGAATGGGGATTATCAAGGTTATGATGTTTATTTTGGGAATCGAATTGCACAAGACCTTGGCGTAGAAGTTGAGTACGTACCGGTTGAAGCGGCAAGTCGTGTTGAATATTTAGTGTCTAATAAAGTGGATATTATCTTGGCAAACTTTACAGTGACTGAGGAAAGAAAAGAAAAAGTAGATTTTACTTTACCTTATATGAAAGTGGCACTAGGAGTTGTTTCTCCAGATGATGCGTTAATTACAGATGTCGAACAATTAAATGGGAAAACGCTCATTGTTAGTAAAGGAACAACAGCAGAAACTTATTTTACTGAAAATTATCCAAATGTAAATTTATTAAAATTTGATCAATATAGTGAAGCCTATAATGCGCTACTCGATGGTCGTGGAGATGCTCTTTCGACTGATAATACAGAAGTATTAGCATGGGCACTTGAAAATCAAGGATTTAGTGTTGGAGTTGAATCATTAGGAAGTATTGATACGATTGCAGCAGCTGTCCAAAAAGGCAATGATGAGTTATTAGACTGGTTAAATAATGAGATTGTAGAGCTTGGAAAAGAGGATTTCTTCCATGCCGATTATGAAGAAACATTAGCGCCAGTTTATGGTGATGCGGCAACGCCTGATAATATTGTGGTTGAAGGTGGCGTTATTGAATAATTTTGAATAAGGTATGTCTCATGAGAAAAATTTATCGATGAAGATTTGAGAGTCTTGAAATCTTTTAAACAAATAAAGAGCCTCTTAGGATTGTCTAAAGAGGCTCTTTTTGTATTAATTAAGATATTTGATGTCATTTACAGGATTTAATTCGAATTGAACAGCTTGTTTTTTCTCAATTAATGGGTTCATATCCACACATTGAATACGCATGTTTTGGTAGCTTACCCAGTAATAGCGAAGAGATTCAGAGCACATAACGGCAGTGTAAATCGTGTAATCAAATAAAACGACGCCACTATCATGCTTCGTAATGGTTTTATCTTCGCCAACTTCAACGATCCCCATTGGAATTTGAACGTTTTTAAATGTTTGGAACATATAGGTAACAGCTTCGATTTCATTTTTTCCTTTGCAAGCGTAATTTTTGAGGAAGGCTAGACGTGTAAATCGAGATGGCGAGCTAAAATCTCCTAGCAGTCCAACTGCTCCGCTCCCTGAGAAACAGGCTTCAATCGTATCGTCATTCAGTGTAACGCCTGAATAATCGAG
>NZ_AEXQ01000003.1:0-1701 GCF_000191865.1 Turicibacter sp. HGF1 | reverse complement strand
GAAGTTACTCGATTATTTTATCAACCAACATCTCTTTTGTCAAATAATTTTTAAAATTCTTTGTTAGTTCGTTTTATTTACCAGAAACGAACTTCTATATAATACCAGGTTTGTCGTTTCTTGTCAAACCTTTTTTCCTAAAAAGTTTTTTAACTCATCCCCTTCTCTTGAAGAGAACTTTTATATAATACCAAATCTGTCGGTTGTTGTCAAACATTTTTAATATACTTTTTTAAAAATATAAAACACTCTAATATCAATCTGATATTAGAGTGTTTTATATAAATTATTTCGCTACACTTCCTGCAATATTTAAAGCATCCCACGTTCTTGCAAATGGTGGTGCATAGCATAAGTCTAACATTGCCAGTTGATCGGTTGTCAATCCTGCAAAAATAGCAGTAGCTAATACATTAACTCGTTGAACTGCATCTTTACGTCCAACAACTTGTCCGCCTAATAATACTTTTGTATCAGCATTATAGATTAACTTCACATAAATTTTGGTTTGTCCTGGATAATAACTTGTTTGATTCATATCTGTAATAAATACTGTTTTATAGTTTAATCCTAAATTTTTAGCCTCTTGTTCAGATAATCCAGTACGCCCGGCTTCTAAATCCATTACTTTTAGACACGCTGAACCTAAAGAACCGTTAAATTGTTGATGGGCACCTGCTAAATTTTCACCAATAATGCGTCCCATTTTATTTGCAACCGTTGCTAATGGAATATAAGCCGGTTCAGATTTCAAAATATGATTGATACTTGCACAATCACCAGCTGCGTAAATATCTTCAATTGAAGTACGCCCCTCTTGATCAATGATAATGGCACCATTACGGAGCATTTTAATTCCTGTATCTACTAAAAATTCAGTATTCGGTCGTACACCAGCAGTTAAGACAACAATATCGACATCATAACTTTCATCTTTAGTTTGAATTTTAGTTACATATTCTTGACCTTCTAAAGCTGTAACTGTTTGAGCTAAATGCAGATGAACATTGTGAGCTCTTAGCTCTTCTTCTAGAATATCTGTTATTTCTTTATCAAAAGTATCAACCAGAACACGATCATTTAATTGGAAAACATGAACTTCTTTTCCATATTGCTTAGCCGCTTCAACAACCTCAAGCCCAATAAACCCTGCTCCTACAATCGCAACACGATTTAAATCAGAATTTTGCATTGCTTGTTTTAAATCATGACCGTCTTCCATGCTTTTTAAAGTGTAAACATGTTTAAGATTTACATTTTGAATTGGAGGGATAATGGCACTTGCTCCTGTTGCAACCATTAATCGATCATAGTAATCGTCAAACACTTCATTTGTTGTTAAATTTTTTACAGTTACAACTTTATTATCTACATCTACTTTTAATACTTCATGTTCTGGATGAACAGAAATTCCTGAGGAATTGAATTGCTCTACTGTTCTTGCAATCATATTTTGAGAATCTTCAAAGAAATTTCCGACAAAATAAGGTAAACCACATGCTCCAAATGAAACATGTTTTGATTTTTCATATACTGTTATACTTGCATCTTTATTTGAACGCTTTAATTTTGCAGCAGCGCTCATTCCAGCTGCAACACCACCAATAATAACAACCTTCATCATATAACCTCCTTAAAATTACCTTACATTATCTTATATTATATCAAATTTTCTCATAATATATATAAATAATGCCAAGC
>NZ_AEXQ01000004.1:0-11240 GCF_000191865.1 Turicibacter sp. HGF1 | reverse complement strand
GGTTCTCTTTTTTTTAGTGATGGTTTAAACATACTTCTCTACAACTTATGTTATAAATCAAAGCTTTATGACTCTTTTTTTCATTGCATTACTTTTTCATAATACTAAAATACTTTGTATAAAATATGTAGAAAAAGACGAATTGATGTAGAAAAAAAACTTTCCATGTCATCATTATACTAATAAGTAATTATATACCCTATAGACTGGAATATCCTCTTTTAGTGAATTAAGATTATTTTTCAAATAAAATCCTCTCTAGATATTAATCTTGTCATAAAAATCCATATAAATTTATATTCGCTTTTCATATAATGATGATAGCGCTATAAAAGGGGGGATCAATATGGACAAACAGTCTTATCTTAAACTAATTGATAAAGTCATTGAACAAGGACCATTCAAAGACACGTGGGAATCTCTTGAACAATACGACGTAGCAAAGTGGTATCAAAAAGCGAAGTTCGGAATCTTTATTCACTGGGGGCTCTATTCTATTCCGGCATTTGGAAGTGAGTGGTATTCAAGAAATATGTATATTCAAGGTAGTAAAGAGTACGAGCATCATATTAAAACATATGGGCCGCAAAAAGAATTTGGGTACAAAGATTTCATTCCGATGTTTAAGGCTGAAAAATTTGATCCTGAAGTTTGGGCAGACTTATTTGAAAAAGCTGGGGCGCGATATGTCATGCCTGTCGCCGAACATCACGATGGATTCCAAATGTATAAAAGTGATCTCTCTCCATTCAACTCATATGAAATGGGACCTAAACGTGATATTTTAGGTGAATTATCTCAGGCATTTGAAAAACGAGGTATTAAAGCCTGTGCCTCATCTCATCGAATTGAGCATTGGTTTTTCATGGGAGAGGGGAAAAAATTTGATAGTGATATACATGATCCTTTAGCGTGTGGCGATTTTTATTGGCCTGCCATGCCTGAGCCTGATCACTATGATTTATTTAGTGAACCTACCCCAACAAAAGAATTTTTGGAAGATTGGTTACTCAGATGTTGTGAATTAGTTGATAAATATCGTCCTAAACTCATTTACTTTGACTGGTGGATTCAACATCATGCTGTTAAACCCTACCTCAAAAAATTCGCTGCTTACTACTACAATCGTGCACATGAATGGAATGAAGAAGTTGCTATTAACTATAAAAATGATGCGTTCATGTTTGGTAGTGCTGTTATCGATATGGAACGTGGTCAATTTAATGAACCCAAACCAAACTTATGGCAAAGTTGTACGTCTGTTGCAAGAAACTCTTGGGGATATACTGAGGATAATGACTATAAAACAGCAAACGAAATCATTTGTGACCTTGTGGATATCGTGAGTAAAAACGGGTGCCTACTATTAAATATCGGACCAAAAGGAGATGGCTCAATTCCAGAAGAAGATAAAAAACTCCTACTCGAAATTGGAGACTGGCTAAAAATCAACGGCCAGGCCATTTACGACTCTAAGGTTTGGCGGTACGCATCAGAAGGTCCAACCAAAGTATCAGAAGGACAATTTTCAGATACAACGAGCAAAAAGTTCACTCCTAAGGATATTAGATACACCGTGAACAACAATGCCATCTACGCAACGGTCCTAAACTATCCTGAAAATGGACAAGTCAAACTCACCTCTTTTGCCAAAAAAGATCCTTGTTTCGTCCCATGCTTCCACGGCATTATCAAAGATATTGTTGCGCTAGGATTTGACGAGGAAATCAAATGGAATCATAGTACGGATGCCCTTGAGATTAGTACAACTACTATTCATAGTGAACTCCCTGTTGTTTTCAAAATTATTCTCGACTAAAAAAGTAAAAGCATTAACCTGATATTGGCTAATGCTTTTTTATATGATTAAATTAACCCAAAATGTTTACAAGCATGGTAGATTCCATCTTCATGAACTGGTTTTGTGACATAGTTAGCATGCTTTTGAACATCTTTATGAGCATTCCCCATTGCAACACCCATTCCAACTGCTTGCAACATCTCAATATCATTGAATCCATCCCCAAACGCAAGTGCATTCTCAGGTTTCAACCCGATTTTATCTAAAATCGTTTGTATAGCAGTTGCTTTTGAACCATGTAACGGTAATAAATCAACGCCATTTTCTTGCCAACGAACAATGCGAATTTCTTTAATTGACTCAAAGAAATGCTCATTCTCTTTTGTAACTCCCGCTACCATCTGATACACCTTAAAATCAGGTTTTTCTAAATCTGTTTGAATTCTAGGATAAGGTAACTTCATAGCCTCAAGTCCTGATAATAAAAGTTCTTGATTGGCACCTGATAAAATATAATGCTCTGCTGGCATCCATAAAAGTGGAATATCATGCTTCTTAGAAACATCTACAATTTCATCAAGTAAAGTTTCTGAATAAGGTGCCTCATGAATCACTTTACCATGCATCACAGCATATTGACCATTCGTACAAATATAACTATCAATTTCTAATCCCTCAAGTAAATCCTCAATCATAAATGGAGAACGTCCTGTTGCAATAAAAGGCGTGATTCCATTCTCTTTTAATAATCTAATCGCCTCAATCGTTGACGCTGGTACTAACTCCATATCTGAACCATGCGAATGCGTTGAATGATTATCCACAATCGTTCCATCTACATCAAAAAAAGCAACCTTAATCTCCATCCTGGCCATCCTCCTACAAACTAATGTTGATAAACATAGGATACTACAAAAAAGACATTTAATCTACACTTAACCTGTGCCTTCGACACGTAACAATAATTGGTATCTAAATTTTAAAAGTCATTTTGAATGAAAAACTTTATCTGTGACATAATGAGGTTAAAGAGGTGATAGCAATGAATACCGAATTTATCGAAACACCGATTGAGGCTCTTACATTTATTGTAATCGAATTGATTATGTTGACAATCGTCTTAGCACTTTTAACTTATACCTTTTTAAAACTCTATTCTCTCATCACCAAAACATCACATCACGATTCTCAAGAAGATTTTAAATGAAATCTTCTTTTTTATTTTCTCTGTATACTCTTTATAGATATTAAAAATCATGAAAATATGAAGAGTATATAACAGATATGTTATCTATTTAAATTTCTCCTGTATTTTCTACGTATATATAAATACCATTAAAGTATTTTTATTTAAAACGTTTTTATTCTGTGTTAGAATTTCATAAAAGAAATCATTTAGGAAGTGATTACCATGTCTAACTCAGAATATAAAATACTAGACCATTTATCTAAAGGAATATTAGTTATTAATAATGAATTTAAAATTATTTATGCGAATCAAGTAGCAGAAGAAATCTTTAATATAAATAAAGATAGCATCCTAGGTGAGTCCTTGCATCATCTAAATTGTCAAAAAGAGCTTTGCTTATTTTGTTTGTTAAGTAAGCAAATCAAAGATTTTCCACTCCATTCTCCAATTAAGAAAATTACCATTCCAAATTATTATCAAATACCAGATCAACATTTAATAATAAAAATTATCCGACACGAAAACATATTCTTAGTTGAGGGAAAATCCATTAATTTTTCTAATGATAGAAAAAAAGAGCTATTGACTGAACTGATACAACATTCAAAAGATTATATGTTCTTTAAAGATGAGAATTTAAACTATGTTATCGCGAATCAAAGTTATTTAGACTTTGTCGGTCTTAAGGAGAATGAGCTAATAGGATTAAATGATTGGGATTTAGTGCGTAAGGGAATTCTTTCTGAAGAATTATATTATCAATGTAAATGTGGAGATAATGATACTTTATTACACGGTTCTTACTCAGGCGTTGAAGTATTTTTAGGACGCTCTTATCAGGTACTAAAACAAAAGGTAAATCAAGGCGTGTTATGTGTAGCCAAGGATATAACAGAAATAATCAATATGACTAAATTATCAGTAGAAGATTCCTTAACTCAAATGTATAATCGCCGAAAATTTAATACCGTTTATAATAATATCTTTGAAGATTCTAAATATAATTACTATTTAGTATTAATAGAATTCAGTAATCTTGATTTAATTAATACTTTATATGGCTATCAACAAGGTGACGAATATTTAAAAATATTATCAAAAATCCTTTTAAATTATTCAGAAGAGCTATTTTTCAGATTAGATGGAAGTATCTTTTGTTCTCTTACGGATAAAAATCAAAAAAATCTTGAAAAGTTTATTAGTCATATTTTTTCTGACCTAGATCAAATGAACATCACACCAAAAATAACGATTAATGTCGGTGCCTGTCAAATAGATAGAACAACTTCAAAGGAAATTAATTATAATAAAGCTTCTCATTTTTTAAATGAATCTAAAAAAATAGGACAAAATCAATGTATCATTGACGGCGAATTATATCTTAAGAAATAAAATTGAATCAAAATAAAGACCTACATTTAATTATCTCTAATTAAGTGTAGGCCTTTTTATTAAACTTATTACATCAATCATATTATTTTTGTTTTCCTTCTTTATTAAATAATTGTTTAACTCTAATCTCTGTTATAGCCATTGAAATTAATACAATCACAACTAACTCCAAAACATTAATCATCACAACCTCAAAAGGACTCAGTAATCGAATATATGAATTTAATATAATCCCAATCACAAGAGCAATTGCCCCCATACTAACTAACATCACACCAAAAACTTTATTCGCAAACTGCCATGATTCTTTTGTTTGTAAAACTGATCTAACTCGATATCCAAACCTTCGTATATCTTGGTCTGACTCTAAAACATTAACCACACCAATTAACATCGAAAGTAATCCAACAATAAACACAGAAAACTCTAGCATAACCCCTACCTCCTTTAAAATCAATATATTTCCATTACATTATACCACGAGAATGGACCTAACCCTTAAATACTTTCAAATTCAAACAAAAAAGCACGCCTTAGCGTGCCTTCACAACCATAAAACCATATGAATCCAAACTTACTGTCTCATCAAATGACAAAATCTGATTTCTATACAACTCATGAACTTCCTTATTTTTTAGCTCAGGGATTAATGGAATCGTTAGGTGATAAGGATTATTATTAATAATAAAATAAATACTATGATGTTCATCAAACTTTCTATAAATTAACGTATTTTGATGATGATAAATAAACTCTAAGTTCCCAGAATACTCTTTTCTTAACTCAATACAACGCTTTAAATGCGTAAAATAAGGCATCTCACAAGCAGCGTCAGTCCAAATCATACACTGACGTGAACGAGTATCATTATCCCCCTCAAGTCCCACTTCAGATCCATAAAAAATACACGGAGACCCTATTAACGAATAAAGTAATAAATAAGCGAGCTTGATTTTACCTTCACATCCATCAGCTAAAGTAGCAAGACGTGGCGTATCATGACTATCGAGTAAATTAAACATTACGTCATTCACATTAGCAGGATATCGATAAAGTGCCTCAACAATTGTATCAACAAAACCTTGGTCATCGATATGATTGGTCGCCACAAACTCTAAAATAGCTTTCGTTAATGGATAATTCATTACCGCATCAAATTGATCGCCTAAAAGCCAGGCATAAGAATCATGCCAAGTCTCTCCTACAATATATAAATCGGGATTCGCCTCTTTAACAGCCTTTCTAAAATCACGCCAAAAGTCATGAGAAATCTCATTGGCAACATCAAGTCGCCAGGCATCAATCCCAAACTCCTTAATCCAATACAATGCAATATCAATTAAATATTGTTTTGCCTCTTTATGATTTGTATTAATCTTTGGCATATACGGTGTGAAGCTAAAAGTTTCGTACGTTCCGATAATCGGAGCCCCCTCCTCATCAACAACTGGAAACTCATGAATGAAGAACCAGTCTTTGTATTCTGACTGCTCACCATTTTTCACAACATCTTGCCACTGAGGTGAATGATATCCCATATGATTAAAGACAGCATCAAGCATCACTTTCATTCCACGCTGATGAGCTTCATTTACTAACGTTTTAAAAATAGCATCATCTCCAAAATGAGGATCAATTTTATAATAATCCACCGTATCATACTTATGAGTAGACGGTGATTCAAAAATCGGAGTTAAATAAAGTCCATTAATTCCAAGCTCTTGCAGATAATCCAACTTATCCACAATTCCTTGTAAGTCACCACCATAAAAAGAATCAATCGTCACTTCCCCCTCTCCCCAAGGAAGAACATTCTCAGGACTAATTGAATCATCTCCATTTGCAAAACGTTCAGGAAAAATTTGATACCACATCGTATCACGTACCCAATCTGGTGCCTTAAATACGTCTTCAGCATTTAAATACGGAAATGCAAAATAACTATTAACATCCTTCTTAATTACTTCATCCTCAACACTAAAAAATCCACGCTCAATAAATAATAATTCTTCTATCCCATCATTTAAAATAAATCCATATTTAAAACGACGATACGTTGGCTTGATTTCAATAAACCAGTAATCAAACTCTGATGTTGAATGTTGTTTTATCATTGGCGTTGATTTTAAGCACCATTCATATTCACCTTTCTCATTAGGTTGCCAATCATATGGATCATTTCCAAGTAACTTGACTGACTTTATATCATTTTTAGCACTTCTTAAACGGATATGAAGCGTTTCTTTGTCATATGCATACGCATACGCACTTTTTGCACGGTGGTAAATTGCTTGTTTAATCATTTTTAGCTGCCCCCTTCTTACTTCTTCATTATACAAAAAAGAGTCCTCATATTCATCGTACTGCCAATGAGAAATGAAGGGCTAAAATTTATATTAAAAACCTTTTAAAAGTAAGACTTTCTCACAAATGATTCTCACCAGTTAATAAATAAGCGTCTTTATACATCCGATTTCGTACATAAAACTTTATAACTGATTCATATAAACATTCATCATACAATAAGTTAGACATTCTCTGTTCCTTATATTTCGTAATTAAATCTTGAAGTTCATCAAGCTGTGACTTATCCCCATTTTCACAAAGCGTTAAGATTTTTGAGGTAATTGTATCCTCAATCACCAAAGGCTCATCCGACTGATTCAATCGACTTAACATAAAAGTCTGCCCCTCCTGTGCCTCCTTCAAAAACTCCAAACGATTCAACTTCTTCATATAAGTCACAGAGCGCTCATACTGTCTAAGTGCGCGCTCAGTACTCCCTACCTTATAACAAAGTACCGCCTTAAAATGATAAAAGCCAATCAACCCAATTAAATTTCCCTCATCCAAATAAGTTTGATACGACTTTTCAGCAAATTCAAATGCTTCATAGTAACTCGACAACTTATAATAAGCCATCGCCAAATACAAAAGAGAATGCCCTGTTGTTTCATAATTAGTAGACTTTAATAACAAATCGCGTGCTAAGGTCGCATCGTGATAATAAAGCAACTGATCTAACCCTAAATAAAAATAATACTTAAATCGTTGATGATTCGTTAATAAATGCTCAATAGATTGAATCATCATCAATACCTCATCAAACTTATCACGCTCAGATGTTGAACAAAACTTCGCAAAATGGACCAAATAATAGTCAACAATCAAAGGAGAATGAATAAACTTATCCTCTTGCTTTACTAATCGTTCAAAAATCTCACCAGACTTCACAAAACCATTTAAATTCAGTTCATCAAAAAACTCCTCAATTAACTCTCGACTTTCTCTTAAAAAATTTGAATCGCTATAGTATCTAATATCAAGCTCATCAAACAAAGACTCAATAATATCAAGACTTGGGACAACCTCCCCATTCTCAATCTTACTCAAATAAGAAGGCACACAAATCCCCTGTGCTAAATGTTGCTGACTCATATTTTGACGAATTCGATTTACCTTAATTAATGAACCAAGCAACGTTAAATTCTGCTTCTCTAATAATCCATTTAAATCTCGCATCAGTCATCCCTCAATTTTAATAGTATTAACTCTAGTATACATGATAAACAAAAAAAGAGACTTCATAAACATGAAGTCTCTCATAAATTCTTATTAATCTCTTAATTAGAAGTTTACAACAACATTTTGAGCTTGAAGTCCGCGTTGTCCTTCAGCAGTTTCAAATGTTACTTTTTGTCCTTCTTCAAGACGTTTGAATCCGTCAGCTTTAATTGCTGAGAAGTGAACGAATACGTCGCTTCCGTTTTCTGCAGTGATAAATCCAAATCCTTTTTCTTCGTTAAACCATTTAACTGTACCTTTCATATTGGTACCTCCTAAAATTTTATTTCTGTAATGAAAGTAAAAAAAATTCACGTATTATTACAGATTACATTGAGTGGTAGAATATAATCTCTAATAACATGTGAATTTCATGATTTTTAAAAGCTATAGACAACTACTTAACATACTCTTATTATATACCCTCTCATACATAATGTCAACAGTATCCTAAATTTATTATCTTAAAATTTATTTTTTACATTCTCCGAATTAAATAGTATTATTCATCTACATAAAAAAGAGCAATCTGATTAAAATTGCTCTTTTTCTAATTTTTTATACTGATGCAGCTGTTTCACTTGAAGGAGTCACTACTTTTTCTTTTTGTATACGAACTAATTGATTCGCGTAACGTTTATATAAAACAACTAAGATAATAGCACTCAAAATATATGATGCTAAAACAAATGGTGTATTATAACCAACTGAATATACAACTGGATTCATTCCTTCTGGTGCATAGTCTGCGAAGAATACGACACCTGAAATAATATGGCACGCTAATCTTGCAATTGAACCGATTCCTGTGGCAAGCCAAATATAAAGACTACGTTGCCCCACTTCAACCACATTGACCTTACTTGCAAAGAATCCTGCAAATCCTAGTACTGCATATGGTAACGGATAATCAAATAACACTTGAATTGGGTGCATGATATAAGCTCCCGTTAACAATTGTAACAATCCCATTGTAAATCCACTTAAAAATCCCGCTACCCACCCATAGCGAAATGCAATAACGGCAAGTGGTACTAATGAAATTGAAATTGATCCTCCAAATGGCCAGAACCATCCTGAATAAATGTTAGCTACATAATCAAGCACGAATGCTAAGGCAACTAAGATACTCATTTCCACTAATTTTTTCGTTTTTGAATTTTGCATAAAAAAATCCTCCCTGTTATAAGGAGGCTTTACGGCTTAATTAAAAGTATAAGAATATAATTTTATTAAAATAGCATTTAATAAAAATTCTGTCTACTTCCCTCCGCTAGTCCTAACTAGTTCAGGTTCAAAGGGTTATGTATCGCTACACTCTCAGCCGTAAGGCACCCCTAGTATCATTAACACTTTTAACTTAACACATATTTCCTATTCGGTCAAATAAAACAACTCGACAAAACTATAACTTATCATACTCTGATAAAATCTTATGATGTGCAGCTACAAGTGGATACTCATGTAAACTTGTAGAACTTATCCACAATCCACTATTTTCTGCCACCTCATCACTCAAGGTAATATCCGTTGTTACTTTAACTGAATAACTTTCCATTTCCCAAATTCGATGTGAAAACACATGATTAAATGTTCCAATCGCTTGAATGGACTCAACATTTTTACAAACTAGGGATAACTTTTCTAACAAGAACTCAGCAGGTTCTAGCGTCCCATCATATTCAAAACTCATAAACTCATAAAAATTTGCTAGCAGTCCTTTATCCGGTCGCTTATTTACCAAATACTCACCGTATTGGTTTTCAACAATGGCCACTACTAACTTAGTTTTAACTTGAGCATTCGCCTTAGTTTTAACAGGTAATAAATCATCAATCCCTTGTTTAAAAGCCTGGCAATGTTTTTGAACTGGACATTCCAAACACTTAGGAGATTTAGGTGTACAAATTGTCGCTCCAAGCTCCATTAATCCTTGATTAAAGGCACTTGGATCCTCATGACTTATCACGTCAGTCACCACAGATTCAAAAACTTTACGAGTTTTAGGTTTCGCAATATCCTCAAAAATACAACAAACCCGACTCATTACTCGAAAAACATTCCCATCAACCGCAGGAGCCGGGATACCAAAAGCAATACTACTAACAGCCCCCGCTGTATAAGGACCAACGCCTTTTAACTTTAAAATTTCTTCATGAGTCGTTGGAAACCCACCCATCGCTTCAATCATCTTTGCGCTCTCTTGTAAATTACGAGCACGAGAATAATACCCCAATCCTTCCCATGCCTTTAACAATGTTTGCTCATCCGCCTCTGCCAACTCCTTTGTGGTTGGAAAAAGCTTCATAAAACGTTCATAATACGGAATCACTGTAACAACCTGAGTTTGTTGTAGCATAATCTCTGAAACTAAAATACGATACGGATCACGATTAATACGCCAAGGCAAATCACGCTTCACAATATAATACCAATCAATTAAATCCTTTTGAAATTGTTCTATATTTAAATGCTCTATATAATTTTGAGTCATCTTAATCACCTACTTATAATATTAGTCTATCAGATACACTCTGAATTTAAACACAATATACTACAAAATTCGCATTTTAAACAAAGAAAAAGCACCTGGCAGGAAACCGGTGCTTTTTAAATTTTGTAGGAATTAAATGATAAATTGTAGCATTTTTACCCCAACTACAATTACCTTTAATAAAGATTATATCTATTTTCAACACAAAATGCTAGTCTTAATTACTCACAAATACTGACAACAAATGATTTTATCTTGCAAAATTCCATAATTAATACTATAAATTTAAGCATTAAAAAAAAACACACAAATCGTGACCAGCGACTTGCGTGTTTTTTATTTGTTAGCCATCAATCAGAAACAAAAAAGAATGACTAATTGAACAACTAACAACTTTCATTAAAAATCTTGAAAAAACAAAAGGGACTGTATGATACAAAAAGAGAGATATCGAGGTAAGAAAATGACTCATTCCCCCTAGTAGAGAAAATCTCTTTAAGGGAAAGTGACACCACATCTCACTTCTCTACATAATATGTATAATTCTTCGTATTTAGACCTTTTTTATGTTTTTTCGTGAAAATTTTTAGATAGCTCTAACTGAGCTATGCGAAGTTTTAATCCATATTATCCTGCGCATTAATGTTTCTCCTTAACTAACAGGAAAGGTAGAAACATTTGATGCAGGGGGATTTTATTAATCTAGCCTCAAAGACCAAATGCTCTATAAAGTTTTATCCACTCTTGTGTTTTTAAAACACGCGGTGGCTAAGCACTTTTAGTCGCATTTAAGCGGTCTT
>NZ_AEXQ01000005.1:0-12133 GCF_000191865.1 Turicibacter sp. HGF1 | reverse complement strand
AGTTAAATAGTGAAAGATTTACTTTTATATCACCTATTTTCTTATTTTTTATATACTAAATAGTATAGGAGGGATAGAAGATGGAAAAAGGTGAGATAATTTCTATCAATTCCTGCGCTTTAGATGTAACTGTTGAAGAATTTAATAAAAAGGACTTGGAAGAAGCAGGAGTATTGATTGACTATGATTCGGATAATGAGATTGAAATAAATTCTAATAAGCGTAATAAGAAAAGACCATCTTATCAATCAAGTTGGTCTAGATGGATTTTTTTAGGTATTTTAATGGTTCTTTTAGTTATAGTGATGTTTGCAGGTCATGTTTTGATTGAACAACAAGAAAAATCGTTTTTTTCAAATTCTGCAACGACTGAGATTGTTTATTTAATAGAAAATGAGTATATTTAGTTCAAGTAAAAGGAGTATATTGTAGATATACTCCTTTTACTTTTGTCTAAAAATTTTAATAATAGCAATTACAATCACCCAGATTTCAAGTTGGCCAAACATCATCCCAATTATCTCAGTCCATAAGATGACGGTGGAGTTGTGGCAGAAGTAATACCGATAGATAGTCCATTGGTTTTAAGTGCTGATGAAAATTCAAATAATGAGGATTGAAGTGGATAACCCTATACTAAAAAAATGAAGGTACCTATCAGTAAGAGAATTAGATAGGCGAAAGCATAGGTAGAAGCTTCAATAATGAAAGATGATTCTAAAAATATTTTTCCTTCCGGTTTGAGGAGTGTGTCTTCCTTAATAAAAAATTCTGATTTAAATTTCATTTTTAGATTCTAGATACATTGTTTACATAAAAGTAAGATACGATAGAGTTTTATATCACCGGATGTTGAACCTGCTCCCCCGCTCATAATCATGAGAATTATCATTAAGAAAAGCGCAAATGGAGTCCAGTCGTTAAAGGATACGGTTGCATAGCTAGTTGTTGAAATGGCTGAAATAATTTGAAAGAGTGAGTTTCTAAAAGTTTCATTTAATGTTGGATATACGGTTGTTAAGAGAGAGAATATCATGATAGGAGTGGAAATTCCGATTAATCTAAACATGAATTTTATTTCACTTAATGCAAAAAAATGCTTAAATTTTTCTCTTTAATAAAGTCTAGTGATTGATTTAACTTTTAATTATAAAAAAATGTTATATTACGACAAAAAACATCAAACAATCCTAGAATTCTACGAGAGAAATGAGGAAGAAACATGGAAATTTCATGATATAATAAAGGTAGAAAAATATCAGGTTTAGGTGTATTTTGAAGAAAAGTGGAGGGAAGACTGTGGAGAAAAAGGTGAGACAGTTATTCGAGTATTTATTGGCTCTTCGAAATTTAAGTTATGAGCCGATTCGACACATACAGAAATACGAGAAATATTGGTTTTTGGATGATTTAGAAGAAGGATTTGGACTATATTTGGATGGTAAAGGAGACGATGAACAGTCAGTCATTGAAATTCACCAACAATCTTTTAATGCTGATTATCCTCCTTTAAATGAATTAGTTTTTCAGGTTGTCACATTACTTGATTTTGATTATACGAAAGAGAGTAGTGTGAGTTGTTCTGATTTAGAGTTATTGCAAATTCTAAAGGAAGAGCTTGAAAAATTACGCGATAAAGTTGAAAGTGAGATAGATGAAGAATTTGATTTAACGCCATGGCAAGTCTTTTTACTTTCACATTCTTCTTCATTTATCTTTAAAGAAGAATGTCTAGAGAAAATGGATGATGTTTTATCGAGAATTGAATTAATTACATCTCAGTATAAATTATGGTTAGGGTTATGGACGCAATGGGCGGTGATACAAAAGCGTAAGCGTCAAGTTCAAAAAATGTATGATTATTTTTTCAAGTTGATGCAGGTTTTTAAATCAGAGGAAAAATCCCTCGAGTTAATGCTTGGAATTGGGATGCTCACTTATCCAAGTAAGTCACAAATTTATCATCCTCTTTTAACAACGAAGTTAGAATTAGAGTTTGATGCTGAAAAAGGAATTGCCAAATTAATTCCCGGGGGGAAGGGGTATCAGCTAGAACTTGAGATGCTATCGGGGATTGAACTGCCAAATCATACTGAAATTATGAAGTTGAAGGATTTTGTAGCGGATCAATCGATTAATCCATTTGTCGTAGAAGAATTTGAGCCTTATTTACGCCAGTTTATTCATTATATCCATCCAAATGGTCAATATGTTGAGAAATTTATGTCAGAAGAGGGCGTAAAATATCCTGTTGTAGCTCCACGTAATGTGCTATTTGTACGAGCTAAATCGGATGTTTTATTAAAAGAGGATTTAAAGTTAACGCTTGATTATATAGATGAAGGTGGAAAGATTCCTAAAACGATTCAATCGATCATCGGGGTAGAGGGATTAAATTTAAGTGATGAGGATGTTTTAAGTTGGAAGGGTGTAGGGGAGAACTTATTATTTCCACTTCCAGCGAATGAAGAGCAAAAAGATATTGCAAGACGCCTTGAAAATAATATTGCCATTACCGTACAGGGACCTCCAGGAACGGGGAAAAGCCATACGATCGTCAATTTAATTTCTCATTTGCTGTCACATGGGAAGCGAATTTTAGTGACGAGTGAAAAAGATAAAGCATTACGTGTTCTGATGGATAAATTACCTGAAGAAATTCAGCCGCTTTGTGTTTCATTACTTGGTGGGGATCGCCAGTCACTTAATCAGATTGAGCAATCGATTCGTGGTATTTCTGAAGGATTAGCAGTATATGATAGCCAGATTTTAGAAAAAGAAATTCAGGTTTTAAGTCGTCAGTTAGATATGATTCGTCGCCAAATGAATATGACGAGAAATAATATTATAAGATTCAGAGAGCTAGATTCAAAAGGATATCCATGGAAGGAGAAAATGTCTCAGCCTTATGAAATGGCACAGTTGTTTTTTGAAAAATCAGCTCAGTATCATTGGGTTAAAGATTTAATTGAAATGAATGCAACGTGTCCCTTAAGTGATGAGCAGTTTGTGACATTGTGGGAGTTAAAGTGTCATTTACCTAGAATGCATAAGGAGATTATTCATTCTCATTTTCCAAATTTAAGTCGTGTGTTAAGTATTGAAGAATACCGCCATTTGTTAAAAGAGGAGCAAGGTTATTTAACTCGTCTTGAGGAATTGAAAGTTTTTGATGATTTATATGAGTTTGATGAAAATCGTGTGTTTTTAGAAAATGTGCATCAACAATTAGTGCAACTCGTGTCAAAGCTTGATAAAGTACAAGATCCACTTGAACAACATATTTTAAAAGAGTGTTTATTAACAGATGATCGATATTCGGTTTGGCAGACGGTGTATGAGCATCTTAAACAGATTATGGTTAAGATAAATGAACATGAGTTAAAAATTGTAAATGATGAAGTTCGATGCGAGTTTTTTGATCATCCAAAATACGAGCAGTTTTTGATGACCATTTCAGAGAAACTTCACGCTAATAAACCCATTCGAGGTTTATATTTAACGTTTAATCCCGACTTAAAAGCTTTTTATGAAAAAACCCGTGTAAACGGGCACAAGATTGAAACATTGCATGATTTAGATTGTGTGAGATTGTATAAAGAGAAGATTGAGCTTTTACAACAGTTTGCGGCGGTTTGGAATAAGAATTTAGCGGTGAATGGTGGAGCTTTGATTGAGAGTAATCAGCTTTTGAAGTTGTTCGAGCATCATCAAAAGTTAAAACAATTAGAAAATACGTTAGAGTGTGTGGAGCGTATTCAAGCATTGAATGAGTATATTACCGCCTCAACAAAGACGTTTAAAAAGATTGAGTATGAGAATTTATCACAGCTAAGTCATTTAGCTTATTCGATTGAGTTGACACAAGTTAAAATGCGCTTAAAGGGATGGCGAGACGTTTATCAAGTATTGTTATCACAATATAAAACGAATTTGATGAATGATCATATGCATCCGCTTTGTTCAAAATTATATGAGTCCTTAGTTGAAAAGAATCATGAACGTTTTAGTGAATTGCTAGTTGAAATTAAATCTTTAATTCAAATTAAGGAACAGTATCAAGAATTTTATCAGTTATTAAATACTTTAAAAGTTAGTATGCCATTGTTTGCAAATGAGATATTAGGAACAGTTGGGTTAGTTGAATCAATTCCGGGAAGCTTACAAGAAATTTTTGAGTTTGGAAAGCTTCAAACGTTTTTAAATCAGCTTGATGAGTGGAAAATTGGCGAGCTCGAAATGAAACTATCTCTGCTTGAAAAAGAAGAGGTTTCAATTATTAAGCAGTTAATTTTTAAAATGACGTGGAAAAATCAATTAGAACGTGTGACGCCAGAAGAGGATCGAGCGCTTCAAACATGGATGCAAAAAATGAATCGCATTGGTAAAGGAACGGGACGTCATGCCTCTAAATATCGTCGTGAAGCACGTACTGAGATGGAAAAGTGTCAGTCGGCGATTCCAGTTTGGATTATGCCAGTAAAAGAAGCTATTGAGAATTTTACGATTAATCCAGATTTATTTGATGTGGTAATTATCGATGAGAGTAGTCAATGTAATCTGTTAAGTTTACCTATTTTTATGCGAGCTAAAAAGGCAGTTATCGTCGGGGATGATCAACAAATTAGTCCGATGATGCCGGGAATTAGTGAAACACAAGTCAAAGATTTAGCTCAGCGTTATTTATATAATATTGAAGGAGGAAGTTCATACGATTTACAAACATCACTTTACGATGTGGCGTGTCGTGTTTTTTCAAGTAAAGGTAAATTAATGTTAAAAGAACACTTTAGATGTGTGCCTGAAATCATTGGTTTTTCAAATGCATTAAGTTACCATAACGAGATGATTCCATTAAAGTTACCACTGACTTCTGAGCAATTTAATCCACCAGTTTGTGCTATTTATATTGAAAATGCAACGCGTAATGAGCGAAAAGTCAATCATGAAGAAGCGATTCGTATTGTTTCTGATATAAAGGAAATGATTCAAAATCCTGCCTATTTTCATAAGAGTATTGGCGTTATTTCGTTACTTGGCGCAGAGCAAGCTAAATATATTTCTTCATTATTACTTGATGCTGTTGGTGAGAAAGTGATGATCGAGCGACAAATTATTTGTGGGGACGCTTATTCTTTCCAGGGAGATGAACGCGATATTATGTGTTTATCATTAGTTATTGCTCCGAATATGCGTTATAACACGTTGAATAAAAAACAATATACTCAACGATTTAATGTGGCTGCCTCACGAGCAAAATGCGAAATGAGATTATATCACTCTGTCACACTAGAAGAGTTAATGCCTGAAGATATTCGTTATCAATTATTAAGTTATTGTCAAAATCCTAAACCGATGTTTGTCTCAACAAGTGGGACATGTGAAACGTTGTTTGAAGTTGATGTGATGAAAGCTATTTTGTCACATGGTTATGAAGTGACTCCAAAAGTTCGCGTAGGAAAGTATCAAATTGACTTAGTTGTTGAGGGGGTACGTTCAAGGTTGGCTATTGAGTGTGATGGTGATACGTTCTATGGCAGTGAGAAAATTGAGCAAGATATGGAACGTCAGCGCGTACTAGAACGTGCAGGTTGGTGTTTCTTAAGAATTCGTGGAAGTGTCTTTTACCGTGATCCAGAGAAAGCGTTAAAAGTATTATGGGATAAATTAGAGCAATTAGATATTAAACCTAAAAACTAGAATTGAATTAAACCTTGATAAAGCTTTTGAAAATTTTATCAAGGTTTTTATTTTTAAGTAAATATTTGAGTATATTTAAATTAAAGTAGGTCATAATATATTTGTTAGTTATTCGGCAAAAAAACTAATAAAAATTGTTGACAGGATTCGACAGGCGTGATATTATATATGAGTAAGTTGTTAACGGAATGGCCCGTTGGTGAAGCGGTTTAACACACATGCCTTTCACGCATGCATACACGGGTTCGAATCCCGTACGGGTCACCATTTATTAGTGCCGAAATAGCTCAATTGGTAGAGCAACTGACTTGTAATCAGTAGGTTGCGGGTTCAAGTCCTGCTTTCGGCACCATTCAGTTGGAGGATTAGCTCAGCTGGGAGAGCATCTGCCTTACAAGCAGAGGGTCGGCGGTTCGAGCCCGTCATCCTCCACCATTAATAAGAAACTAAAATCATATTGGGCTATAGCCAAGCGGTAAGGCAACGGACTTTGACTCCGTCATGCGCTGGTTCGAATCCAGCTAGCCCAGCCATTAAATAAAAGTAATTTTATATTTCTAAATGTGTCCTGCTAGCTCAGTTGGTAGAGCATCTGACTTTTAATCAGAGGGTCAGAGGTTCGAGTCCTCTGCAGGACACCATTTTTTTATTTTGAGTTATTATGGTATTGATTTTTATTAAAAATTTGCTATAATAATGATATGCGGGTGTGGCGGAATTGGCAGACGCGCTAGATTTAGGCTCTAGTACCTTTGGTGTGCAGGTTCAACTCCTGTCACCCGCACCAAATATGATGATTATGGTATCCAAATGGATATCTTTTTTTATGTCTAAAGATGTAAGTCGTAAAATAGTAAAGATGAATATGATTTGAAACTAGGATTTTGTCCTGTTTTTTTTATTTTAGGTGATGAATAGACAGTATTTGTGATAAGTTTATTTGAACTGTAAAATTAGTGGGGAATTGATATCATAAAGAGTAGAATTTAAGATGATTCGACTCTAGTAATGGTCATGTTCTTGTGAAAGATAATGAGAGCTGAAAGTAGATTGATCATTAATAAGCAATTAAAGGATTTGTCTTATTGATTGCAGTCTTCTTTGACGTTTATACGAAATCAAAAGCTTCAAAAGTCAGCGCTTAATGAGATGAAAGGCCAGTAGGCCTTTTTTTATTTGCGAAAAGAGGGTATTTTTTCTTCGAATTTTATTTTCTTCTCATCTCATATATTAAAGTAAGAAGGAATAATGGAGGGATGATTATGCCGAATATGATTCGAGTTCTTTCAATTGATGGTGGAGGAATTAGAGGGATTATTCCTGCTAAACTGCTGATTCGGCTGGAGGAATTACTAAAATTTTATAGCGGGAATCAAGAGGCTCACATTAGTGATTATTTTGATCTGATTGCCGGGACGAGTACGGGGGCAATTTTAACGAGTCTTTATTTATGCCCTGAAAGACCGGGATCAACAAAATCAAAATATAGTGCCCAACAGATTTTAGACTTATATGTGAATGAGGGAATTTATATTTTTGAAAAAACAATTTGGAGTCGAATTAGTAGTGGTTTTGGTTTGATTGGACCTAAATATTTACCTCATTATTTAGAACATTTATTAGAAGAGTATTTAGGTGAGACGCGGATGGAAGACTTAGTTAAGCCTTGTTTGATTCCGGCATATAATATTGTCTCAGGAGAGGCAATGTTTTTTAATCAGATGAATGCTTATCGAGATGAATCGTTTAATTTCTTGGTGCGTGAGGTTGTTAGGGGAAGTACAGCTGCGCCAACTTATTTTCCAGTGGCTAAAATTAGTGATGTGTTACGGGGAGAGTTAGCTTTAATTGATGGGGGGATGTTTGCTAATAACCCAGCTTTATGTGCGTTTATAGAGGCCTGTAAGTTTCCATTTAATCCGAGTGAAGAGGATATTTTGATTTTTTCTCTTGGAACAGGGTCGAAAGAGATTAGTTATGAATATGAAAAGGCTAGAAATTGGGGAGATATTCAGTGGGCGATACCAGCGTTATCTATTTACGGATCGGCAGGCTCACAGACAGTTCATCATCAGTTAAGTCGATTATACGCTTCAAATGGGATAAAAGATCAATATATAAGGATTGATCCGGAATTAGAGGCCAATCATGTCAGTCATCAGATGGACAATATTTCAAAAGAAAATATTGAGGCTTTATTAAGATTGGGAGATCAAATGATTGATTGTTATAATAATAGACTCAAAATATTAGCTCGAAAATTGGTTGTTGAAGAAATGGGACGTCGTGAAAGTTGTTATCGAATGCATTTTGAAGTTTAATGACGGTGTTTTGAAAGATACGATTTAGAAAATATTGACAGAAGAAGTAGTTAAACTTATAATTAAGTTGTACTTATAACGATTGATGTTGTAAGTACATTTTGTTTTTATATGATTGAAAACGTATTCAAAAGTGGATGGGAGAGGAAGGAATGAGTTCGGAATTTGTAAGGTTAGAAAAGGATTCTTTATTTGAAATCTCGCAAGCAGTGGGAAAGCAGTACTTACTGGATTTAGATGTTGAGCGTTTGTTAGCACCGATTTATGAGGGAGCATCTCAAATCCCACCTAAACCAAGCTATGGAGGATGGGAAAGTTTAGAGATTAAAGGTCATTCCATTGGCCATTATTTATCGGCACTTGCTTGTATGTATGAGGCGACCAAAGATTTAGAGCTTAAAGAGCGTATGGACTATATTATTGAAACATTTTCTCTATTGCAACGAGCAGACGGGTACTTAGGTGGATTTTTAAGTACACCATTTGAACAAGTTTTTACAGGGGAGTTTCATGTTGATCATTTTAGTTTGAGTCATTACTGGGTACCTTGGTATTCGATTCACAAGATATATGCAGGGTTAATGGATGCTTATCAGATTGGAAAAAATGTAGAAGCGTTGAATATTTTAAAAAAGTTAGCAGATTGGGCTTATGAGGGCAGTCGGCTGATGAGTGATGAACAATTTCAACGGATGTTGATTTGTGAGTACGGTGGTATGAATGAGGTGATGGCCGAATTATATGAAATCACCCAGGATGAGCGATACCTTTATTTAGCGAAGCGATTTACGCAACATCTAATTATGGATCCATTAGCTGCAGGGGTTGATGATTTACAAGGTCGTCATGCCAATACACAGATTCCAAAGGTGTTAGGTGCTGCTAAGTTATATGAAGTAACAGGTGATGACTATTATTATCGTGTGGCAAAGTTTTTCTTTGAGACGGTGGTTTTGCATCGCTCTTATGTAATCGGTGGAAATTCAAGTGGTGAACATTTTGGACCAAGTGATACAGAACCATTATCGCGTGAAGCAGCTGAAACGTGTAATACGTATAATATGATTAAGTTGGCGAAGTATTTATTTAAATGGACGAAAGATTCTAAATATATAGATTTTATTGAACGTGCTACGTATAACCATATTTTAGCATCACAAGATCCGCATACAGGATGTAAAATTTATTTTACCTCAAATTATCCAGGACATTTTAAAGTTTATGGAACAAAGGAAGATTCGTTTTGGTGTTGTACGGGAACTGGAATGGAGAATCCAGGTCGTTATACGCACCATATTTTCTTTAAAGAAGATGAAGATTTTTATGTGAATTTATTTATGGCTTCAAGTTTTGTAAAAGAGGATGAGCAGTTAAAAGTAGTGCTTCAAACAGATTTTCCTATTTCAAATGTAGTAAAACTTGTTTTTGAGGAAGCAAATCAGCTGTTTTTAAATGTTAAAATTCGTGTGCCTTATTGGTTAAATGCACCGATAGAAGTAAGGTTCAAAGGTCAAAGTTATGAAGCGAATGGGCAAGGCTATTTAATGATTTCTGATACATTTCATGCAGATGATGAGATTGAGATTGTCCTACCAATGGGGCTTCATGAGTATGTGTCGATGGATGATCCGCATAAGGTTGCGTTTATGTATGGGCCCGTTGTTTTAGCAGCGGTACTTGGTTGTGAGCATTTCCCTGCTTGTGATATTGTACCTGACCACTTATCGTTAATGACGCAACAAACGATTAGGGTCCCTAAAATTGTGACGGATTATCAAGATTTGAATCAATGGATTGAACTTGTTAATCAAAAGACATTAACATTTAAGACTGCACCAAATGCAAAGCCAGGAGATGTTAGTTTTACACTTAAGCCTTTTTATGCCATTCATCATGAGCGATATACGATTTATTTTTCGAAGTATAGGTCAGAGGAATTTTTGAATTTGGGCGATGAAACGTTAAGTCGCGATGAGTTGTTATTTGATCAGACGGTTGATCTTGTTAAAACGGGAGAACAGCAGTCTGAGATTGAGCATCAGTTTAAATCAGTTGAATCTTACGCGGGTTATTTAGCAGATGTAAATATGTGGTGGCGAGATGCACGTGGAATAGATGGAAGTTTTAGTTATGAAATGGAAGTCATACCAAACGAGAAGATGGCTTTACTTGTTTCTTACTTTGGATTAAATGGTGAGAATTTGGAGCCTGTCAAACGTGTTTTTGATCTTTTGGTGAATGATGAATTGATTCAAACCGAGAGATTAATGGCCACGAAAAACGTAGAGGTAGTAGATGTGGTTTATCCGATTTCATCTGATTTATTAGCAAATGTTAAACCGAATGAGGATGGAAAATATAAAGTGACGGTTAGTTTTAGAAATCGATTTGAAGACAGTATTGTGGGAGGAATTTTAGAAGTTCGCACGATTTTACAAGCATAATTGAAAAAGATGATTTCATTTTTTGAAATCATCTTTTATTTTTTTACTTTTTTTGTTTAAATTCCATTTTTTGTCTCACAATAAAATAAATAGTGATAAATAGTTCTCAAGGAGGCTAAATATAGATGAAAATAAAATGGATTTTTGGTATAGCTATTTCAGGTATAGTATTTGTGGCTATGGTTTTTGGTAGTTTATTTTATTTCAATCAGGAGGACACGTCATTGGTGGATACAGTTGAATCGATATCTCCTGTTGGGGTTCAAAATAATTCAAACTTTAATACACAAATGGATGCGTCTATTTTATCCTTTGACTTAGGTGAAATGACACTGAAAGATGAATCAAATTTAATTCAAATTCCTCTTAAGGGAAGTTTAGTTGTTCCAGAAGTTGAAGGAGAGTACCCGATTGTCTTTATTTTTTCGGATTTGAATGCCAAAGAGGGTGTTTCGAGAGCTTATGATGAGATCTTAGCAGCGATTGGAAGCACTAATTGTTTGGCGATTCATTTAGATTTATCTGAGCTAAGTTCTATTGAGGGATACGATGAAGAGATGTTGAAGTCTGTTTTTGATGAATATCGTCAACGTTTAAGTCAATCATTACTTGGTGAAAATGATGAGTTTGGAGTAGAGCTCACGAATAAAGGCAGTTTAGCAAAAGTGGTGATGATTGGTCATGGAAAAAGTACAACAAATGTATATAAGATTGCACTTGATCAAGAGTATAAACAACAATTAAGCCTTGCAGGCCTTTTATTGATTGATCCAGTAGACACTAATTATAAAGAACTTTCATATCCTGATGTTCCGACCGCTATCATGTTATCTGAATATAATGAAGATGAACATTTAGTTGGTAAAGCATTATATGAAGATTATCGTCAGGAGAAAGCTCGTAAATCGATGACTTCATTGGTGTATGTTAAAGCAGGAAAATTTGACGATTTTAATGTAGCAGATTCGGAATTAGAATCAGTCCTAAACTTTGAACATAATGTAGAGTTTGTCAGTCAGTACATTGTTGATTTTCTACAGAGTGTTTTTGATAGCTCGCCTATTGGAAGTGGATTTACCGTTTTAGAAATGATGCCAAAAACACTGTATGGTGCTGAAGTGAGAACAAGTTTAACAGTACCGAATACGATGATGTTGATAAATGCTCAAATTGAATCTAATCCAACGGTGAATACATTAGGTGGTAAAATTATTGCAAATGATATCAATATTGAACGAACAACAGATGGAACGACGAGCTTTTTGATGAAGTGGGATGATACTAATGCGAGCCTTTCGATTGAAATTCCAAAAGGAAGTCGGGATTTGAGTCACTATGATGCGATTTCTTTGTATTTAAGTAATCAATTATCAAATGAAGTGATGAGCGGTGAAGTCATTCAAAATCAATTAGCCACTCAATCTTTTGAAATTGAGTTAATTGATGAACAAAATCAAACCTCAAATGCTAGTATCAATTCGATTGAGGAATTAGTTCTAATGGGAACAAATGAACAGGTTTTATATAATGAGCGTCTTGCTTTAAATCAATTCAAAGAGGTTGATTTAACGAAGATTAAACAAATTAATTTATTATTTAATCAAAGTAGTCAAGGATGTATTCGATTAGCAGATTTATCATTTGTTAAAGAACCGCAATAAAAANANA
>NZ_AEXQ01000006.1:0-2460 GCF_000191865.1 Turicibacter sp. HGF1 | reverse complement strand
TGTTTATAGTATTCTAATAATTAACGGGGATGCATTTGAAAAGTTAACATCTCTTTTATAAAATTATCCATATCAACTAGAGATATGGAGGAGTTAGGAGTGTTAACATTGGAGAAAAAAGAAAAGATGATTCGCTTATATCTAACAGGTCTATCTTATACCGAGATTGCGAAAGAGATTGGCATGACACGACAAACTGTGAGTAAGTATATTAAGCAATATGAGACAGATTTGAAAGAGTTAGAATCAGCGACAACTACTCAAGAAAAAGAACAGATTATCATTCGTTCATCGGCTAGGCCTAAGTACGATATTAGTAACCGTCAACGGTTTAAGTTAACACCTGATGTGGAGGAAATGATTAATACTTGTTTATTAGAAAATAAACAAAAGATTCAACAAGGCAAACGTAAACTCATCATGAAAAATATAGATATTTATGAATGGTTGATTTCAAATCAAATAGATATTAGTTATCGATCAGTCTGTGCCTATATCGCTAAACAAACTCAACGATCAAAAGAAGCCTTTATTAGACAGGCTTATGAACCTGGACAAGTGGCTGAATTTGACTGGGGAGATGTGACTCTTTATATTGATGAACTTGGAGCTGATCGTCGCTTTAAAATCGGGGTATTTAATCTAAAATACAGTGATAAGCGATTTGCTTATCTGTACTCACACGAAAATACAGAGGCTTTTCTTGATATTCATACTCGCTTCTTTGAAGAAATTCAAGGCGTTCCAACTGAAGTGGTCTATGACAATGCACGCGTTCAAGTGGCCTATTTAGCTGGGAGAGAAAGGCAACCTACTGAAGCGGTTAAAAAGTTAACGAATTATTATGGTTATGCGGCTCGTTATACGAATCCCTATAGTGGACATGAAAAAGGTCATGTTGAGCGTTCGGTTGAATTAATTCGTCGAAAAGCTTATAGTAAATGTCATCGTTTCAAAACAATTGCAGATGCAGTGACTGCACTTTTAGACGCAACAACTCGTGAAAATCAAAAAGTAAAACAGCAGACAAACCAATCTGCAGATGCGGTATTTGCACAAGAACAGAAACATTTACTTCCTTATCGGGTCCCACTTGATACGTATTTAACTTCAACTTATAAAGTGAATAAATATAGCTTAATTCATGTAGATTCAAATTTTTATTCTGTTCCGGATTACTTGGTTGGTAAAGAGGTGACGGTACGGAAAAACATTCAACAGATTAAAGTGTATTATCAGGATCGCTTTTTATTCAAGGCGAAACGCTTAATTGGACGTCATCACTATCATATTGATATTCATCACTATTTAGCGACATTAAAAAAGAAGCCTGGGGCAATTGCGCATAGCTTGGCTCTCAAACAAGCTACTCCCTGGCTTCAAAACATATTCCAAACTTATTATAACACAAATCCACGAGATTTTATCTATCTCTTAACAATCATTGAACAAAATTCTCTCGAAACAATTCAGTTTGCGATTGAATGGTTACAGCGACAAGGCTTACCGATTCAAAATAATCAAATCGTCAATTATTTAGTAAATTTAAATTCAAAGCCTTCTGGCTCAAAAGATTTATTAGAGGCCCCTATTGAACAAGCTTGTTATCATCAATTATCTGAAATTAGTTCAATTTATAGTCAAGGAGAAAACTCATGGATCAATTAATTAAAACCTACACCAAAACGTTACGCTTACCTTATATTCATCAAAATTTTTCATTCCACTTAGAACAGGCCCGACTCGAACATCAATCCTACGAAGAGTTCTTGCTTAATCTATTTCAATATGAAGTAGAACTTAGACAACAAAATAGTGTGAATTCCCGTATACGAGCGGCTAAATTTCCCTATCTAAAACATTTAGAAGAACTTGATATCAACGCGTTACCATTAGAAGCGCAAAAACATTATCAAACCTTAAAAAGCTTAGATTTTATTGAGAAAAAACAAAATGTAATTCTAGCTGGTAATCCTGGAACGGGTAAAAGTCACACCGTCATCGGATTAGGAATTAAGGCTTGTCAGGCGGGATATCATGTCTATTTTGCTCATGTTCCAACTTTAATTATTGAATTAAAAGAAGCAAAGAATGAGCGTGTCTTACAACGATTAAAAAAGAAGTTTGATAAATATCATCTGGTAATTTTAGATGAGCTTGGGTATATCTCATTTGATAAAGAGGGAGCAGAATTATTATTCAACTTCATCTCAACTCGATGTGAAAAAGCATCTACGATATTTACCACTAATTTACCTTTTTCAAGATGGAATGAAATCTTTCATGATCCTATTATTACAGCCGCAATGGTCGATCGTATTACTCATCAATCCTATGTCATTAACATGAATGGAACAAGTTACCGTCTACAACAATCTAAAAAATTCTTAGAAAGTGAATAAAAGCAACAAAGTTAAAAATTAAATTTCAATTCTGTTAACTTTTCACTTGCAATATACA
>NZ_AEXQ01000007.1:0-36493 GCF_000191865.1 Turicibacter sp. HGF1 | reverse complement strand
CCAAAGAAATAAAAAGCACTTAAATAGTGCTTTTTTTGCGTTTAAAAATTAATATAGTTATGTAAGTTCCCTACTTTCGATTTGTTCATATATTAACATGTAACATATCGAAAGTAGGGATTTATCATGTATTTTTTATCAATATTATTATTCTCTGCTGCAGTTACCTGTGATGGGTTAATCATAGGTCTCAGCTATGGAGCTAGAAAAGTTAAGATTAATTTCATGTGTAATCTTATTGTAGGTATTATTTCTTGTTTGGGAACGATGATTGGAATGTATACAGGCCAGTTATTTGATATATTTTTAGTTGAATCTGTGGCAACCTATTTAGGGAGTGTCTTATTATTCTTATTCGGATTATATATGTTTTATCAAGCTTTATATAAACAATTAAATGCAAGAAAACAAAAAGAAGCATTGATGACAAATGTAGCGGATTTAGCTGAGACGTTTGACAGAGACCACTCTAAGACAATTGAGGTAAAAGAGGCACTTATGCTTGGATTATTTTTGTGTATTAATAATATTGGGTTAGGTGTTGGTGCTTCTTTGACCGGTCTAAATATTCTACTTACTTCTATAACATGTTTAGTTTTAAGTGTCGTTTTTATAGGGGGTGGATGTCATTTAACTTATAATTTTCTTAGTGAAAAAACGGTTCAATATGCCGAATATGTAGCAAGTATAATGATTATGATTTTGGCTATATATGAATTGTTTTTTTAAGAGGATAGATATTAAATCTATCCTTTTTTTATTGAATGTAATTAATGTAAAAACTTATGCTATAATAGTTTATAGTTTATTAATTTATTTTGAAAATGTAGCAAATATAAAATCCATACTAAATTTAGTAGATATAATAATTATAGGTGATTAGATGAAGCATGTTATTAAGACACAATCAGTAGAAGAAACACAAAAAGTAGCTTATGCAATTGGAAAATGGGTTAAGTCAGGCATGATTTTAACATTGGAAGGAGACTTAGGAGCTGGAAAAACTACTTTTACTAAAGGGTTAGCTAAAGGATTGGATATTAAACGTAATGTTAATAGTCCAACATTTACGATAATTAAAGAATATCAAGGTCGGTTACCTTTATATCATATGGATGTGTATCGTTTGGAAAATGGTGCTGATGAAATTGGACTAGATGACTATCTATATGGTGAAGGAGTCTGCGTGATTGAATGGGCTAGTATGATTGAAGATTTACTACCAAATGAGCGACTAGATATTAAAATATTCCGTGATGGAGAGTTTGAGCGTCGTATTGAATTATTGCCAATCGGATCTGAATATGAAACAGTTAGTGAGGAGTTAAATTAATGTTCGTTTTAGGAATTGATACATCGAATACAATTTTATCTATTGCATTGGTTAAGGATGGTGAGACTTTAGCAGAGCTTACTGAGGCCACAAAGAATGATCATTCAAAAAAATTAATGCCAGCAATTCAAGACTTATTTAAGCAAGTACATGCTACTCCACAACAATTAGATCGTATTGTTGTTGCAGAAGGACCAGGTTCTTATACAGGTGTACGAATTGGTGTTACGGTAGCTAAGATGTTAGCATGGACATTAGAAAAAGAGTTAGTCGGGATTTCTAGCCTTGCGGTCATAGCTCGAAATATTGAAGAAGAAGGATTAATTATTCCATTATTTGATGCTCGACGTGAGACTGTATTTGCAGGTGTATATGATGGTAAAACTCATAATGTTGTTTTAGAAGATGGACACTATGAATTACGTCAATTATTGGAGCATTTAAAGGAAAGTCCTAAAACAATGTATTTCCTTGGCAATGATGTAAGTCGCTATTGGGATTTAATTGTTGAATATTTGGGAGAACAGGCAGTTCAAACGACTGATGAGGAGTTAAATATCCCACATGCGAGTATGCTTATAGAATGTGCTAAAGATGTTAAACCAGTTGAGAATATTCATTTATTTGTACCTAAATATCATCGTTTGCCTGAAGCTGAAATGAATTGGCTATTAGAACAGAAGAAGTAGGGATAGTATGATGATTAGAAAGATGAAGGAATCGGATATTTCTGTATTAAATCAAATACATGAAGAACTTTTTCATCAGAGTTTTAATTTTGTTGATTATGCAGCAGAAAAGATGTTTCATTATGGAATTGTACTAGAAGACAAAGGTGAGATTTTAGGATATTTAGTAGGCCAGTTAGTATTTGAAATGGGCGATTTATTTTATATTGCAGTTAATCCTACTAAACGTGGAAATGGATATGGATTAAAGCTTATGGATAAGTTTATTTCTGATGCGAAGTGTTTACTCGCTGAGACGATTTCTCTAGAGGTTCGTGTGAGTAATCAACCTGCCATTTCACTTTATGAAAAGTGTGGGTTTTTACGTGCGAGCGTACGAAAGAATTATTATTCAGATGGTGAAGATGCTTTATTGATGGTTTATTATTTTAATACATAGAAATGGTGGTTTGAATGAAAAAAGATGTTTTAGTATTAGCAGTAGAGAGTAGTTGTGATGAAACGAGTGTTGCTGTTGTTAAAAATGGTACTGAGATTTTAGCCAATATTGTAGCATCACAAATTAAGAGTCATCAACGCTTCGGTGGTGTTGTTCCAGAGGTTGCGAGTCGTCATCACGTTGAGAGTATAACGGGTGTATTTGAGGAAGCTTTAGAGGTGGCTAACGTAACATGGAGTGATATTGATGCGATTGCTGTGACAGAGGGTCCAGGATTAGTAGGATCATTGTTAATTGGAATTAATGCAGCTAAGGTGTTATCATTTGTTCATAATATTCCGTTAGTGGGAGTTCATCATATTGCAGGTCATATTTATGCGAATCAATTAGTAGAACCTTTAGAGTTTCCGTTATTGGCTTTAGTTGTGTCTGGTGGTCATACTGAATTAGTTTATATGAAAGATCATTATGATTTTGAAGTGATTGGTGAAACATTAGATGATGCTGTGGGTGAGGCATATGATAAGGTTGCTCGTACGTTAAAATTACCGTATCCAGGTGGGCCTCATATTGATCGTTTAGCAGCTGAGGGTGAGGATATATATAAATTACCTCGTGTTTGGTTAGACAAAGAGGCGTATGATTTTAGTTTCTCAGGATTAAAGTCTGCGGTTATTAATACGGTTCATAATGCTACGCAACGTGGGCAAGAGATTGTTCCACAAAATTTAGCAGCAAGTTTTCAAGCGAGTGTTGTTGAGGTATTAGTAGAGAAAACGATGCGTGCTGCCCGTCAGTATGGTGTTAAACAGATTATTGTAGCTGGTGGAGTATCAGCTAATAAGGGATTGCGTCATGCACTTGAAGAGGCTGTATCGAAAAATTCTGATGTAAAGTTAACGATTCCGCCATTATCTCTTTGTACAGATAATGCAGCAATGATTGGAGCTGCCGGAACACAAGCTTATTTAAAAGGACATCGTAGTGGTCTTGATATGAATGGAATGCCAGGAATGGAATTACAATCTTTATAGTCTTTAAATCGGTATATCGAGAGGTATACCAATTTTTTTATGTTTAAATATTTAAAAAGAACAAATGAATTCTTAGTTATTGAGAGTGATTTATATTAATAGTGTAAAGGTAATTGTTTCGAGATCTCATTATATAAAAAACTCTATCTGTGTAGATAGAGTTATAGGTGGTTAGATTATTTATTTCTCGCAGCATGACGTGCACGATTAGCTTTTGCATAAGCTTCACGAGCATTTTTATAATGGATGCCTCCTTCATTATTTAATGCTTTTGCCCATTCACGATGTCCGACTTTTGTCCAATGACTTGCGATTCTGTCATAAGTGGTATTTTTATTAATTCCACGTGACATTTAGCACTCCCCCTTTTGTTACATTATATTCAGCGGATTATCGCAATATTCTAAAAATATAGAAAAAAAGTCTCGATTTTCGAGACTTTTTTTGGTTACGCTAGTGATTCCCATGTTTCCATTGCATCAGCTAATAATTGTTCAAGTTCTTCAATGCGTGATTGAACTTCCGCTGATTTTTGTGTATCAAGGTAAACTTCTTCTTTGAAGAGTTCAGCTTGATTATAAGCTAATTCTTCTTCGTATTCTGAAATTTTTGTTTCGATATCTTCTAATTGACGTTTACGTTGTTGCTCTAAGCGACGTTGCTCTTTTTGTTTTTGATAATCAGTTATGGTTGGTTCATCATTTTTCTTAGAGTTTTCGGCTTGTAGTGCTGCTTCTTTTTCAGCTAATTGTTGTTTTTTTTCAGTGTAGTCTGAATAGTTTCCAATATATGAAGTTACACCATGTGGAGTAACCTCTAAAACACGTGTCGCAATTTTATCGATGAAGTAACGGTCATGAGAGATGAAGAAGACAGTCCCTTCATAGTCTTCAAGTGATAATTCAAGCATTTCTTTACTATCAATATCTAAGTGGTTAGTCGGCTCATCGAGTAATAAGAAGTTGTTTTTTTCAAGCATGAGCTTACATAATGTGAGTCGAACTTTTTCTCCACCGGATAACTGATTAACGGTTTTAAAGACATCATCACCTGTAAATAAAAAGTTTCCAAGTAAGGTACGAATATCTTTTTCAAGTCGTCCAGGGAAACAATTCCAAACTTCATTTAAGACTGTATTGCTAGAGTTTAGGTTAGCCTGCTCTTGATCGAAATATCCCATATCTAAGCTTTTTCCATAATAGATATCTCCTTTAAGTGGGGGAAGGGTTTGTGCAACTGTTTTCAAAATAGTTGATTTTCCGATTCCATTAGGACCGATTAAAGCTACTCGATCAAGTCGATTAATTTGAAAGTTTAAATCGTCTGTAATCACCTGATTGTCGTACCCAACGCTTAAATTTTCTACTTTTAAAACGTCATTTCCACTGCGACGGTCAATTTCAAATGTGATTCCAATTGATTTATCGTTAATTTTAGGTATTTCAATACGTTCCATTTTCTCAAGTTTTTTACGTCGAGATTGGGCTTGCTTTGTCGTAGAGGCACGAACGATATTACGGCTAATGAAGTCTTCCATTTTTGAGATTTCTTTTTGTTGCTTTTCGTATTGTTTCATTAAAGAGCTATAAGCAACGGCTTTTTGGTCGATATAGTCTGAGTAATTTCCTTTGTATTTCGTACATTTTCTATATTCAATTTCATAAATAGTTGTAGCAATTTGGTCGATAAAGAAACGGTCGTGGGATACGATAACAACGGCGCCTGAATATTTTTTTAGGTATCCTTCTAACCATTCAATTGTATCAATATCTAAGTGGTTGGTTGGCTCATCGAGAATTAAGATATCTGGTTTTTGAAGTAGAAGTTTTGCTAACGCTAAGCGGGTTTTTTGTCCTCCACTTAAGTTTGAAATTTTTTGGTCAAAACCAATTTCATTGAATTTGAATCGATTTAAAATGTTATTAATTTCAGCTTCATAGGTGTAGCCACTCATTAATTCAAATTGGTGATTCATATTTTGGTATTGTTCGATAATTTTTAGGTAGGCTTCAGTTGTAGGATCAATTTCAGCCATTTTTAAACTTAATTCTTCTAATTGTTTCTTTAATTGAAGTGTTTTACTAAATACTTTTAACATTTCATTATAAATAGTATCGTCTGAATTAACATGGCTTGATTGTGCAAAATAACCAAGGATGACGCTTTGGGGTTTATGGATTTCACCTGAGTCAAAGTCAATTTCATCTGCAATCATTTTTAGTAGTGTTGATTTTCCAGCTCCATTACGTCCAACAACTGCTATGCGCTCACCCTTTTTGACTTCAAATTGGACGTTTTCAAGAATTGGCGTTCCTGAATAGAGTTTCGTCAATTTACTTGTTTGTAATAAAATCATGGTCTATCTCCTTTAAAAAGTTACGTTGTTTGAATTTAGTTTTTAAGGTTATGAGGTTATTAAAAACTCTGTGACTTTAATAATAAGTATAATGCTTAATCTCAAGATGTGCAACGGACACTAATGTAAATAAGGGACGATTTTTGAAGTAATTTAACATATAGACGTTTTATGCTCGTGACAGTATTCACATTGCATTATTTTCATGATATTATTTTAATATGGTAAAGGAGGTTTTTTATGCTATCAAATATTCCGAATGCAACAATAAAAAGATTAGCATTATACCGTCGCTGTTTCGTTGAATTAGATGAGATGGGGGTAAAACGAATTCAATCAAGCGAATTGAGCCAAAAAATTGGAATCGATTCAGCTACAATTCGTCGTGATTTTTCATATTTAGGTGAATTAGGACGCCAAGGTTATGGTTATGAAGTTAGAATTGTACTAGAAGCATTCAATAACTTGTTAAAAACAGAAGACGTTCAAAGCTGTGTTTTAATTGGGGTAGGTAACTTAGGACGTGCCTTATTAAAATATTTTAGTTCAGATAAATTCAAAAAACGCGTCTTCAGAACACCAGTTAACTTAGTTGCTGGGTTTGATACGGATGAGTCATTAGTGGGACAATGTATCGGCGATTTACCTTTATACCATTTAGATAGTTTAAAGGATTATATTGAGGAGCATAAAGTAACATATGTTATTTTAACGGTACCACCAACGGTAGCACAAGCTGTCGCTACATCATTAGAAGGATTGGGAATCAAAGGGATTTTAAACTTGTCATCAACAGTAATTAATGTGAGTGAAGAGATTACAGTTCATGAAGTTGATTTAAATATGGAACTAGAAACGTTATTCTTTTATGTATTCCAAAAAGAACAAGCGGGACGATAATTTATAAGGGATGTTATATGAGGGGGAAAAGCTTATAATCTTTAGGATTATAAGCTTTTTTATTGAATAAAAAGTGTCGAAATGACGCAAATTTTATAAGAATAAGGAGTTTTTATTATGTAAATGTAAGCGTCATAATTAATCTGTGGTTTATAATGGAAAAATCTTTTGTTTTGGTTGAAAAAAGGTTATAACCTAAGTATAATAAAAAGCGATGAGATGGGGAGAGTTGATGGTGATCATATAGACATCAATCAAATAATGACCATGGATTCAAATTTAAATTTCGATGCGTTGCATTCTTAGGAAGCGACAGTGGAGGAGAAGAAAAATGAATAGTACAAGAAAGAAAACAAAATTTTTAGTTTTACTGACAATGTTTTGTAGTATTGAGGTCGTTTTAATGTTTACACCACTTGGATTTATTCCACTTGGTCCAATTCGCGCGACAACATTGCATATTCCGGTTATTTTAGCGGGGATGTTACTTGGCGTTAAAGGTGGAGCAATAACTGGTTTAGTCTTTGGACTTGGAAGTGTGTTAATTAATACGATTACCCCAACGATTACATCGTTTGTATTTACTCCGTTTTATTCATTGGGTGAGTATCACGGGAATTTAATGAGTTTAGTCATCGCAATTGGCCCACGTGTATTACTTGGAGTCATGAGTGCATTGTTATATACTTGGTTTAAGAAACGAAATCATAATGTTGCAGGTAGTGCTGTTACGGCATTGGTCTGTACGATTATGCATAGTGTTTTAGTTTTAGGTATGATTTATTTATTCTTTGGTCCAAGCTATGCAGCGGCTAAAGGGGTAGATGTTTCAGAATTATTTGTGCTTTTAATGGGACTTATCACAACAAATAGTGTGTTAGAAGCAATTTTAGCCACTGTTGTAACGACACCATTAGTTAAGGTATTAGAGCCGATGATGAAGAAGGTGATGTAATTGAGCAAAAAGACGATTGTCTTAGGTGTCACGGGCGGTATTGCAGCATTTAAAAGTGCTCAGATTGCTAGTAATTTATATAAAAAGGGCTATGATGTCCATGTGATTATGACTAAAAATGCAACCGAGTTTATTCAGCCGTTAACATTTGAAACGTTAACTCATAATCGAGTATCAATTGATACGTTCGATCGTAATTTTGAGTATAATGTGAATCATATTTCATTGGCACAACGAGCAGATTTATTTGTAGTGGCTCCAGCATCAGCAAATTGTATTGCTAAGTTTGCTCATGGATTAGCAGATGATATGTTATCAACAACATTTTTAGCAGCGTCTTGTCCTAAATTAATTGCACCTGCAATGAATACGGGAATGTTAACTAATCCTATTACACAACGAAATATCAAGATGTGTAAAGAAGCTGGTATGCAATTTATTGAATCAGGCAGCGGTTATTTGGCTTGCGGTGATATTGGTGCCGGAAGATTAGCTGATGTAGATGATATTATGGATGCTATTGAATGGGCAATCGTTAAAGAAAAGCCACTTGAAGGAGTCAAGGTTGTTGTAACGGCAGGTCCTACACAGGAAGATTTAGACCCGGTTCGGTTTATTACGAATCACTCAAGTGGAAAAATGGGGTATTCAGTAGCCCGCGCAGCTAGAAATTTAGGAGCAAATGTAACGTTAATTTCAGGTCCGGTTAATTTAAGAAAGCCAGTGGGAATTGAAGTTATTAACGTTCGTACGGCAACGGAAATGTTTGAAGTATTCGATTCATTAAAGTCTCAGTATGATATTTTAATTAAATCAGCAGCTGTTTCAGATTACGGTGTTGAATCTGTTGCAAATCAAAAGTTGAAAAAATCTGGTGATCGATTGACTTTAGAATTTGTTATGAATCAAGATATTTTAGCTTATGCTGGTCAACATAAATTACCGCATCAAGTGGTTTGTGGATTCGCAATGGAGACTGAAAATTTAGTCGAGTTTGCGACTAAAAAATTAATAAATAAGAAAGCTGACATGATTGTTGCTAATCAGTTAACAGATGAAGGTGCAGGCTTTAATAAAGATACAAATTTAGTTACATTTATTACGGAATCGAACTGTGAGAAGCTTGATTTAATGAGTAAAGAGGCAGTTGGATATGAGATTTTAAGTCGTCTGATGACGATGTTAATGGAGAAAAGAGGAGAAGTATGTTAGTTGTTATTGACGTAGGAAATACAAACATTACATTAGGTGTGTATAATCAAGATGAGCTAATTGCTAATTTTCGATTAACAACTAAGATGCAAAGAACGTCAGATGAGTTTGGAATTACGATTTTGTCGTTTTTCCGTACGAAGGATATTAACCCTTTATCGATTGAAGCTGTCTTAATTTCTAGTGTTGTGCCGAAGGTTATGCATTCTTTAACTAATGGAATTCGTAAGTATTTTAACTTAGAGCCGATGATTGTAGGTCCTGGCGTGAAAACAGGTATTTCGATTAAAACAGAAAATCCAAAAGAGGTTGGAGCAGACCGAATTGTAGATATCGCAGCCGCTTATCATATTTATGGAGGACCTGCGCTAGTGATTGATTTCGGAACGGCGACAACGTATGATTATGTTAATGAATTTGGAGAATTTGAGTTTGGCGTAACTTCACCTGGAATTGAAATTTGTGCTCAAGCATTATGGACTCAAGCTGCTAAATTACCAGAGATTGAAATCAAAAAGCCTGAGTCAATTGTGTGCCGAAATACAATTACAAGCATGCAAGGTGGACTTGTCTTTGGATATATTGGACAAACTGAATATATTATTAAAAAGGTTAAAGAGCAAGTTGGCAAGGATCTTAAGGTTATTGCAACTGGGGGTCTTGGTCGAATTATTTTTAATGAAACGGATATGATTGATGTTTATGATCCAGATTTAGGATTTAAGGGAATGAAAATCATCTATCAAAAGACAAAACAAAATTAGAGAAATAAAAAGTTAGGAAGATTTTAAATCGTTCTAACTTTTTTCATTTCTCGACAAGTAGCATTTTAATAATTGGAATGCTCAATAAAATTAAGCATATTTATGGAAAGAGTGACTATAATAAATAGGAATTTGGTTTTTATCTATTGCCAATATTTATTAGTATTTGTATAATCAACACAGTAGCACTCTTGCATCTTGAGTGCTAAAACGAGGAGGGAACATTATGTTAAAACCACTGAATAATCATGTTGTACTTGAAGTTGTAGAAGTTGAACTAACAACGGCAAGTGGAATTATTCTTTCAAGAGAAGCTGCAAAGCCAAGTCATTCTGAAGGTGTTATTTTGGCTGTGGGAGAAGGGCGTATTCTTGATAATGGACAACGTTTACCACTTGATGTTATGGTGGGACAACGTGTTATCTATAATGGATTTGGTGGAACTAAGGTCAACCATCAAGGGAAGGATTTAGTGATTGTTTCATCTGAGGATATTTTAGCAATTGTTGAATAATTGATATTAAAATAGTTTAAATATAGGTGATAAGGGAGGAATTTTAATGGCAAAAGAAATTTTATTTGCTGAAGATGCTCGTCGTGCGATGATTCGTGGTGTGGATAAGTTAGCTGATACAGTAAAAGTAACGCTTGGACCTAAAGGAAGAAATGTAATCCTTGAGCAAAAATTTGGAGCACCTCAAATTATTAATGATGGGGTTTCGATTGCAAAGGAAATTGAACTTGAGGATAAGTTTGAAAACATGGGAGCTCGTTTAGTGGCTCAAGTAGCAAGTCGTACGAATGATGTAGCAGGTGATGGGACAACGACGGCTACGGTTTTAGCACAAGCTATGATTCGTGAAGGAAATAAAAATATTGTAGCAGGTGCAAATCCAATGACGATTCGTCGTGGAATGGAACGCGCTGTTAAGGTTGCGGTTGAAGCATTAAAATCGGCTTCTAAACCGATTGAAGGAAAAGAATCGATTGCTAATGTTGCAGCTATTTCTGCAGCTGATGAGGAAATTGGTAAGTTAATTGCAGAAGCAATGGAACGTGTTGGAAATGATGGTGTGATTACATTAGAAGAGTCTAAAGGATTCGAAACAACAATGGATATTGTTGAAGGAATGCAATTTGATCGCGGATATTTATCATCATATATGGTAACTGATACAGATAAAATGGAAGCAATTTTAGATAATCCATATATTTTAGTGACGGATTCAAAAATCTCGACTTTACAAGATATTTTACCAATTCTTGAACAATTAGTTCAAACAGGTCGTCCAATGGTGATTGTGGCAGATGATGTTGAAAATGAAGCGTTGGCAGCTTTAGTTGTAAATAAGTTACGTGGAACATTTAATGTTGTAGCGATTAAAGCTCCTGGATTTGGAGATCGTCGTAAACGTATGCTTGAAGATATTTCAATTTTAACGGGTGCAGAGTTAATCACTGAAGAGCTAGGATTAGAGTTAAAAAATACAACTCTTGATCAATGTGGTCATGCAGGACGTGTTATTGTAACAAAAGATCATACAACGATGGTTGAAGGTGCCGGATCACAAATTGATATTCAAGCTCGTATTGCTCAAATTCGTGCAGAACTTGAAAATACAACGTCTGAATTTGATCGTGAAAAATTACAAGAACGTTTAGCAAAACTTTGCGGTGGAGTTGCGGTTATTAAAGTAGGTGCTGCAACTGAAACAGAATTGAAAGAGCGTAAATTACGTATCGAAGATGCGTTAAATGCAACACGTGCAGCGGTTCAAGAAGGAATTGTTGCTGGTGGTGGAACAGCCTATATGAATATTTATAATGAAGTAGCTCGAATTGATGCTAAAGGTGATGAAGCGACAGGAGTTAAAATTGTTTTAAAGGCATTAGAAGCTCCAGTACGCCAAATTGCTGAAAATGCAGGAATCGATGGATCAGTTATTGTTTATCGATTAAAAGAATTAGAAACTGGATTTGGATATAATGCGGCAACTGATGAGTTTGTGGATATGTTCAAAGCTGGAATTGTTGACCCAACAAAAGTAACACGTTCAGCACTTCAAAATGCGGCAAGTATTTCTGCTTCATTCTTAACAGCAGAAGCTGCAGTTGTTGAAATTGAAAAGCCACAGGCCGCACCTGCAATGCCTGAAATGGGTGGAATGCCATACTAATTATTTAGCTTTATAAAAGAGAGAATCAATTGTTTGATTCTCTCTTTTTGTATAAAGTTAACATGAGGTATAATAAAAGAAAAATACAGGGAGGATCTGAAATGTTGAAAGGAATTGGAACAGATATTGTTGAGATTAATCGTATCAGTTCTTTAAATCATAAAGAAAGATTTGTTAAAAAGTTACTAAGCAATGATGAGTATCAACTATTTTTAAATTTTAAATCTGAGAAAAGACAACATGAGTTTTTAGCCGGACGCTGGGCAGTAAAAGAAGCGTTATATAAGGCTCTTGGAACTTACTGTGATGGCAAATCATATACTGAGTTTAGTATTTTAAATGATGAAAATGGAAAACCATATTTAGATAAGCCTCAGTTAGAAGACATTCATTTGAGTTTAAGTCATTGCGAACAATATGCAGTGGCATTTGTTGTTGTAGAATCAAATTAAAACCAGTTGCCTATCAGTGCAACTGGTTTTAATTATTAGTCATTTCTACTAGAGAAGAGTAGAGCAATATTTATAAGTCCTGCGATTCCAACTAATCCATAAATAACTCTTGAAATAATTGCTGTTTGCCCACCAAATAAGTAAGCAACTAAATCAAATTCAAAAAATCCAATTAGTCCCCAATTTATTGCACCAATAATTGTTAGAACTAATGCAATACGCTGAATAATAGCCATCTTCGATGCTCCTTTCGTTTTGAATATTATTAGTATTTAATTAATATGGTAGTTTTATGTATTAGAAAGCATAAATTAAATATCGAATTCATATTATTTATTGAAATGAACTTAATAAAGAGGTGGATAGCGATGAAGAAATTATGTTTAGTGTTCGCAGTAATGCTTACCGTGCTATTAGCAGGATGCGGAGAAATGTCACAGCAAGACGTCGTAGATAAGTTAACAAGTAATCTCGACGATGCGAAGTCTTATTATGCAACTGGGGTTATGGAAGTTGATAATAATGGACAAATGTATCAATACAACGTAGAAGTGGCTTACCAACAACCAAATTACTACAAAGTAACATTGAAAAATGAAACAACTAACAATGAACAAATCATCTTAAAAAATGACGATGGAGTTTATGTTTTAACACCAGCGTTAAACAAACAATTTAAATTCCAAAGTGATTGGCCATTATCAAGTTCACAAGTGTATTTATATCAATCATTATTATCAGATATCTTAAATGATACTGAAACTTCATTCTTATCTGAAGACGATTGCTATACATTTGAGACAGTAGCTAATTATCATGGAAATCGTGATTTAACAACACAAAAAGTGGTGTTTGATAAAAAATCATTAACACCAACTGAAGTGTATGTGATGGATGCGGAGGGAACACCACGCGTTTCAATGAAATTTACATCATTCAAATTTAATGAGGATTTAGCTGATGGATATTTTGATTGTCAACAAACAATGGAGTATTCTCAAGAAACAATGGGCGAAGGTGTAATTAACACATTAACAGGTGAATTGTATCCTTCATATTTACCAGAGGGAACAACTCTTTCAAATAAACAATCAATTGAAACTGAAATGGGTGAACGTATTATTATGACGTTCGATGGAGATAAAGACTTCACAATGATTCAAGAACCAGCTTCTTATTCAGAAACTGGTAATCTTGAAACAGTGGCAGGAGAGCCTGTTTTAATTAACGGAACAATTGGAGCTTTAAGCGACAATTCAATTACTTGGGTTGATCGTGGAGTAGAGTTTTTCTTAGTTTCTGAAACATTAGAAGAAGATGAATTAGTATCTGTTGCTTCTTCTATGACTAGTTATTTTGAAAAATAAGAGTTAAAAGAAGGACTGCCTAGGCAGTCCTTTTAAATTAATTAAATAAGTTTGAGAGATAGTTAATTAAATCGAATTGAAATAAGTCGTTCTTTTCAATAATTTTACAATTTGGAAAATCAGTTTGCAAGGCTTTAATATAATCATCATCTTTTTCTGATATGACGATTTCACATGTATTGTTAACAGAATGAGATGTCATTTCGGTTGAATAAGAATTAGAATAAATTTGATTTTGCTGATGACTATTTATTTTTAAATCTTTTGAGTGCAGTTGATAGAATATGATGCAAATAAAAAGGATACTACTAATAGATAAGATATAGCCAAGTATCTTTTTAATTGGATATTGATTGTTTTTCATGTTGAATACTCCATTCTGAAAAAAAGCTATATATTATATTAATAAAAAAAACTATGTTTTTCGTGTGTACAAAATGTATTCATTTATGTTAAATTTTAAATAGATTATTTTGTTCACTATTGGAGAGTGTTGAGATGAGTATTAGATATAAAGTATTAGTAGCAGAAGATGAAGTGAAAATTAGAGAGATTTTAGTTGATTTTTTAGGCGATTATTTTGAAGTAATTGAAGCGAAAGATGGGGAGGAAGCTTTACGTTTATTTCATTCACAACAAATTGACTTAGCATTATTAGATTTAATGATGCCAGGAAAAGATGGCTTTTCAGTATTAAAAGAGATTAGATCGGTTTCTAAGGTTCCAATTATGATTTTAACAGCACGTTCAAGTGTTGAAGATCAAGTGAAGGGTTATGATTTAAAAGTTGATGATTATATTACTAAGCCTTTTGAAAATAAAATTTTATTAGCAAAAATTAATCGATTATTGGCTCGTACGAATGAGGAAGATGAAGTAACAACTTATGAGTTAGCTTTTGATGGACTTGTCGTTAATAAGTTATCACGTACAGTACGTATCGATAATGAGTTAATTGATTTTAGACCAAAAGAATTTGATTTACTTGTCTTTTTAATTGAAAATCATCGTATTGCACTAGATCGCGATCGCATTTTAGATGCGGTATGGGGGATTGATTATTTTGGCGATACTCGTGTAGTCGATACACATATTAAAAAAATTCGTAAAAAACTAGGAAATTACGCACGATATATTCATACTGTTTTTGGGGTTGGATATAAGTTTGAGGTGATCTAGTTTTGCGTTTAGCGACTAAAATCTTTTTATTATTATTCGGATTATTTTTTGCGACGATTAGCTTAGATATTGCGGCTCAATATTATTTTTATGATTTTGCTTATCCAAGTTATAAACAAAATCAGATTTATCAGTTGGTTTATGAAATTAAAGAAGATATGCTAAATATTGATTTTTATTCGCCGGAGTTTATTTCATATTTAAATGATGTGAAGGATAATCATTTAGTAGAGTATGATATTTATAGTCCGACGACGACTCAACTGAATTTAGATCGATTAGCTGAGAATGATATTTTCTTTGAATCTTCTAGAGTTGAGAATGTGACGTCATTTCATTATTATACGACGGTAACGTTTAAAGAAGGTCAACAATTGATTTTAAAGTTTACCTATTCATTACAAGTTTTAGGTGAGATGTTAGCCGTTTTTACAAACTATTATATTTTTATTTTTATGATTTTAGCAATTTTAGTTTTAGTATTTGCGATTTGGTTAACCGAGCATATTACAAAGCCATTATTGCATATGAAGCGGGTTACAACGAATATTGCGAATATCGATTTTTCTGAGAAGTGTCAGGTTAGTTCTGATGATGAGTTAAAGGATTTAGCAACAAATATTAATGTGATGAGTGATAATCTTCATAATACGTTAAGTGAGTTAAAGGCAGCTAATGAAAGACTAAAGGATGATATTGCAAGAGAACGTGAATTTGAGCAGATGCGATCTAATTTCTTTGCGACGATTTCACATGAATTAAAGACGCCGTTGACGATTATTAAGGGGATTGCGAATCGCGTTAAATCAAAGCCTTTGACTAAAGATGAGATGACCGTTCAGGTTGATTCGATTATTGAAGAAGTCGATCGTATGACGATGATGGTTCAGGATACGCTTAACTATATGCGAATGGAATCGAAGCCGGATGAGTTAGATTTAAGTAGTTTTAATTTGAAGATGTTGGTGGAGCATGTTCATAAGAAGATGAGTCATTTAGCTGAGGAGAAGCATTTAAATGTGTTGACTGATTTAGATGATGTTTATGTTGAGGCAGATTCTGATCAGATTATGACCGTTGTAATGAATCTTTATTCGAATGCAATTCGGTATACTTCTTCTGATGAGGCGATTTATATAACGATTGAGCGTTATGATAAAACGGCACGTTTTGAAATTGAGAATACAGGGATTTTTATTCCTGAAAATGAGTTAGATTTAATTTGGGAGCCATTTTATCGTTTAGAAAAGTCTCGTAATCGTGATAGTGGTGGAACAGGACTTGGATTATTGATTGTGAGTAAGATTTTAGAGTTGCATCAAAGTAATTACGGCGTGATCAATACGGAGCGGGGAGTTAAATTCTATTTTGAATTAAATATTGATCCTGATTTTGATGAATAATGAATCTAAAATTGATGCTCAGTTTGAGTCTTAAATTTCATATCAAGTTTGTATAATGTAGTTAACATTTTAAAAAAATAGTCATGAGCATGAGCTTATGACTATTTTTTGTTTTTGAGTCATATAGTTTAGTTATAGAGGAGGGAGATAAATCAATGAAGATGAGAGTAAATAAAAGGTTGAATACGGTCCATCCTTCGATTATCAGGGAAATGAAGAATTTAGCAGATTCCTATGATGATGTCGTTGATTTTACACTTGGGGAGCCTCATTTATTTCATGAGACGTATGAGTTAATCCGCAAGGATTTACATCGTCGTTTGTTAAAAGATTCGTTAGGGTATGCGAATTTTTTTGGAGTTCCTGAGTTGAAAGAAGCACTGTTAGCATATTGTAAGGAAAAATTTCATCAAGAGTATACGATGGATGAAATGATTATTACAAACGGTGTTTCAGAATCGATTAGTGCTGTTTTGAAGGTTATTCTTGAGGAGGGGGATGAGGTAATAGTTTTTAATCCCTCATTTGTACTTTATCAAAGTAATACTGAGATGAATGGTGGTACAGTTGTTCCTTACGATATGTTATCAACAAGTATGAGAATTGAAAAAGAGAAGTTATTAAGTTTGATCACAGATAAGACGAAGGCTATCATTTTAAATTCGCCTTGTAATCCAACAGGAAAGTTGATGACTGAATCAGATTTGGCATGTATTTATGAGTGCATTAAAGATAGACCGATTTTTGTGATTTCTGATGAGATTTATAGAGAGCTTTTGTTTGATAATCAAGAGTATCCATCTATTAGTCAATATCATGATTTGCGTAATCGATTGTTTGTGATGAATGGTTTATCGAAGTCTTTTGCGATGACGGGGTGGCGAGTTGGGTATGTGATGGGACCGCGTCACTATATGAAATTAGTTGGGTTGGTACATCATAATATGGTAGCATCGGTTAGCACGGTTTCTCAGTATGGGGCTATCGAGGCTTTAAAGCATCCGGAGATTTTGGATAATATTAGGTCTTATTATAAGAGAAATCGTGATTATGCATATGAGAATCTGAAGCCTTATTTTAAGAATATTGTGAGACCTGATGGAGCTTTTTATTTGTATTTAGATGCGAGTGAGTATGGATTGTCTTCAAAGGAGTTTGCGATTAAATTATTAGAAAATGAAAAGGTGGCACTTGTTCCAGGAATCGCATTTGAGGTAGAGGATTCTGGCTATGTTCGTTTATCTTATTGTTGTGATTATAATGTTTTGAAGGAAGGGATAAGAAGAATTCAAAATTTTAGAAATATCTTGTAAAAACACGTATGATTTCCTTTTTTGTGATAAAATATTGTCGGACTTCATTTGATTAGGTAAGATTATTGATTTTTAGAAAACACTAATTGAAGTAAAAAAAGAGATTGTATTTGAAAGAGTGAAGAGAATGACAAATTATCAATATAGAGGAAATACATATAGAAAGAAGAGAGTAGTAAAGCGAAGAAGAATTAATAAAGTACGTTTTAGTATTTTTATTTTAATTTGTTTATTGCTTATTTTGAGTTTATTCTTTGGTATAAAAGCTTTGTTAACAGATAAGGTACTGGTTCAGTTCGGGATAACAAATGATTTAAATGAGGAAGTAGGAGCTAGTTCATTTAATTTAACGATGAGTTGGGAAGCATTAGATGTAGAGCAATATAAAGATATTGTTATTAAAGTCAATGATGAAGTATATCAGTTAGATTCAAGTCAAACGACATTTGAAGTTGAACTTGGGCAACCTGAAACAGCATATCATATTGAGTTTAAAGCAAAGAAAAAAGGGCTAGCCTTTTCGAATACATTGAAAAAGACGATTACAACACAAAAAGATAATCAACGATTTACTCAATCGATTGAAAATTTTTTGATGGATGACAATGGGCTGACGTTTGATCATGTTTTAAATCAACAAGAACTAAAAAGTTTAAATTTAAAATCATTAAGCTATCAATTAATTTCTTCTAAAGAAGAAGTGTTAGAATCGTTTATTCCAAAGGAAATGAATAAAGAAGGGGATACGCTTCGTATTAAAGTTGAGATTCCAATTGTATCTTTAGAGGAATATCATGCTTTATCTCTTGTTTTTAGTGGGGAACAATCAGGGGTTATTTTTACATCAACTGTTCAAGATGAAGATGCTAAAACAACACTGAATCATTCAACTCAGGGTGCCTTAACGCCAACATTTGAAGGGAAAGATTTAATCCTAATTAATGAGCAATTAGAGCATTATGATTATGTTGAGCATAACTTTTATGCAGAGTCATTACATGTTAAGGTGAATACGCCAGCTGAAACGATTGAAACTTATCAATTAGTTAATCATGAAGGTGTAGAAGTTGTTAATGAAAAGTATGAAAGTGAGACAAATAAAGGAATTCAGTTAGCAAATTTAGAAGCAGGGCGATATTATTTATATTTTAATAATGAACCGATTTATACACATGACAAAGTGTTTGATGAATGGTATACGATTCAAAGAGATGGCATTGCAAAGCATATCGAAGTTAAGACGTACCAAGGAATGCTAGCTATTGATGTGAAAGATGTGACTGAGTTACCAGAGGATGTCTATGATATTTTAATAGATCCAGGGCATGGTGGATTGGATACAGGAACAGCATTCAATAATTTATTAGAAGCAGAAGAAGTACTTAAAATTGCAAACTATATTACGTCTCGTTTAGAAGATCATGGATTGAAAGTTAAGATGACGAGAACGGAAGATCTAGATCCAGCTGGAAAAGGAAACTTTGATTATAATGAATCTCCTTATTATGAAGAGGGGCGAGTTGAACAGGCGTATCAATACCAACCTAAATACATGATTTCAAATCATTTAAATTCTTATGATAAATCATTAGAAGGGTTTGAAGTTTATACGCCAGTTTCTGCGACCAATGAATGGGGAGAACTTGTAGCTTCTGCTTTAACTGCAGCAGGTCAGGGTCCACGAGATTCGGAAAAAAGTGAGTTTAGAGTGTCAGAGGGATCTTATAAAAAGTACTATTTATGTAAAGATTCTGACTATGTAACGACATATGGTTGCCAAAATGATTATATGGATTATTTATATATTATTCGTGAAACAGGTGGAAAAGCGACACAAGCTTCTACTTTATTAAAGTATAATGATAATTATAAAGCTATTCCAAACTATGGTCCTGAAACCATGTTAATTGAATATGCTTATATCGATAATGTGAAAGATAGCAATGAATGGAAGGCTAATTATGAGAAGTGGGGAGAAGCTGTGGTTAAAGCGACACTCCAATATTTAAATGTCCCATACAAATCAAAATAATAAAAAGGGGACCTTTAGATACTGGAGGTCCCCTTTTTATCAAGTTAGTACTGAATAAAAATAGGATAATCAAATGATAATTGATTATAGATTAATAAAGATTAATACGTTATTAAATATTGAGATGGTTTTATTTTCTGAACTAGTTTAAAACTTAAAAATTCTTAAGAAAAAAGAGTTTTTATGTCTAAGAGTGGTAAGCTAAAGGAACAATATAGATACAACTATTAATTTGTGCTATTATATTGATTAGTCTTTCAACTTTAATATTACCTAAATAAAGAAGGAGAGGGAAAAATGACTCGTTCAACGAAAGTATTAATATTAACAGCTCCGTTTGGAAGTGGGCATTTACAAGTTTCTAGCGCTCTAACTGAAGAGTTTATGAAACATGAAAATGTAATTGTAGAGGAATATGATTTATATTCTGAAGAATTTCCGACTTTATCAAAAACTTTACAAAAGGCGTATTTAAAAACATATAAACCAATTGGAAAAGATCTTTATCGTATGTTATATTACGGTTCAAGCTATGCTATTCATGATTCAATTCATGCTAAAATTTTAAAACCTTATTTAGAATTCGGAATTCGCTCACTTCGCAATAAGATTAATTCGTTTAAACCTGATGCTATTATCAGTGTGTTTCCGGTAACGTCTTTATATACACTTGAAGAAAAGGGATTTAAAATTCCTATTTACACAGTTATTACTGATTATTATGCGAGTGGATTATGGTTGTATAAAGGAGCTCGTCGCCATTATGTTGCAAGTAATAAAATGGTTGCTTGGGGCGTTGCAAATGGACTTTCTCAAAACCAATTCATGTTAACAGGAATACCAATCAATTCTAAATTTTATAAAAAACATCCTAAATCTGAAATCTATGAAAAATATCAGTTAGATCCTAATAAACGAACGGTTGTCGTTTCTGCTGGAGCATACGGTGTTGTTTCTCATGTTGATGAGATTGCCACTCGTTTAGCATCACAACCGGAGATCCAAGTTGTAGTGGTTTGTGGAAACAATCATAAAATGTATGAGAAAATGATGGAAGTTAAAGCCAGTTACGCTAACTTACAAGTGTTAGGATATTGTAAAGAGATGAATGAACTCTTAGATATCGCTGATTTAATGGTGACTAAGCCGGGAGGTATTTCATTAACTGAAGCCGCGGTAAAGTCAGTCCCAGTTATTTTATATAATCCTGTTTATGGGCAAGAACTTGAAAATGCCCGTTATTTTGAAGAAAAAGGAGCATCTGTCATCGTTTCAAGTGAATCTGAGTTAATTTATCATGTACTCATTATTTTAAATGAAGAGGGAATGCTTGAAGAAATGAAACAGAATATTAACCAATTATCACGTCCTTATTCTGCTAAGAATATTGTAGAAGATGTGTTAAAAGATAGTGAAGAATATTATGAACAACAAGTGTTATAAAGTTTTAAAGCTTGAGCATTTAAAAGGATTAGACTATGAAGTTACGATTTTAGATGAATCAGGATTAACTCAAGTTTTAGCGGTTCATGAAGAGATTGTTTTAAAATATCGATTAGTAGCGGGAAAGGAATTAGATGAAGCGATTTATGAAGAGCTTCAATCGAAATTAGATTTAGGACGTGCTTATCAGTACGCCTTAAATCTTTTAAGTCGTAAATCTTATACCACTGCAGAAATTTATCAAAAACTAGAACTTAAAGAATATGAATCTTTAATGATTAAAGAGGTACTGGAGCGTTTAACGAACGTTGGATTATTAAATGATGAACAGTATGCTATATCTTATATTTCGCACCATTCGATTATGGGGAAAAAGGGTCCAGCTGGTATTTCTCAGGATCTATTGAAAAAAGGAGTTTCCTCTCGTTTAATTGACAAGCATTTGAAATTATATGATGATGACACTCAGCTTGAAAATGCAATGAAATTAGCAAATCAGGTGCTTAAAACTAATACGAAATATGGTCCACATTTTATAAAGCAAAAAGTATCTCAGCATTTAATGAATAAAGGATTTAGTCGCTTTGTGATTGAGAAGGCGATTAATCAGATTGAATTTGAAGATGAAGACTCAGATCAACGCATTTTAGTTAAAGAAATGGAAAAGTTATTTAGAAGACATCAGGCATTAAGCGGTTATGATAAGAAAGTTAAAATTGTAAATGCCCTGATGCGTAAGGGATTTAACTATGATGATATTTCGAGTAGTTATCAACAATTAATTCAACAAGAAGAGTAAGGAGACTTTTTAATAGTCTCCTTTATTTGGTAAGAGGGATGAGTTATGGCACAACCAGCATATTTAAAGGTTAAACTACTTATTGAAGAAGAAATTAAATCATTGGTACCGAATGCAATGATTCAATCAGAACGAGATTTAGCAATGAAGTATGATGTTTCACGTATGACAGCACGAAAAGCAATTGAGGAATTAATTAAGGAAGGAAAGCTTTATCGTAAGGAAAAAGTGGGAACTTTTGTAGCAGATAATAAATTACATGAGCCTGTAGCAGAGCTTGTTGGATTTACATCAGAGATTATTAGTAAGGGAATGAAGCCACATACTAAAGTTGTTGATTATGATATTATAATTGCAGATGAACGTATTGCTCATCACTTAGAAATCAAAGTTGGGGATAAGGTGCATAGTTTGTTAAGATTGCGTATGGCAGATGATAGACCCATGACTTTAGAACATAACTATATTCCATTATCAGTGATTAAGGAGTTACCTCGCTCCGTGATTCATCGTTCGATTTATGCGTATTTAGATCAGGAGTTGAATGTTAAGATTGCGTCAGGAACACAAATGGTAACAGCGATTAAAGCTGATGAGTTGGTAGCGGGGTTACTTGAAGTTCCGTTAAATGATCCATTGATTTATATGGAGTTGACGTCTGTTTTGATGAATGGGCAGGTTTTAGAGTTCGTTGAAACGTATGCGAATCCACAAAATTATAAGGTCATGATTCACTCTAGAAGAAAATGGTAGGTTTTGGTGCGTCTGACTTGACAGTTTTAATGGAGTGGGCTACAATAAGCGTGTAAATTAAAAAACTAATAAATCTTCGAGGCAGGGTGAGAGTCCCTACCGGCGGTATTAGCCCGCAAGCCGAAAGGTTGATCTGGTGTGATTCCAGAGCCGACAGTGAAAGTCTGGATGGGAGAAGATTCGTTTTTGATATACTCTTTTTTAGAGATATCTCACGAAGATTTATTACGTGAGATCTTTTTTATTTTTATAGCTATTTTGAATAGGGATTAATAAATACTATTAATAGAAATTTGTTTTAGTAATAGAATTAATACTTATCTAAGGTACAACTATATTTTAAAAAGGATTTTACGAATATTTACAAATCTATCTTTAGGAGGAGAGTATATGAAAAACTCAAACAGTATTTTTAAGAACACAAAAAATTTAGTTTTACTTGGCGTTTTAGCGGCATTAGGTGCGATCTTAATGTTTATTGAAATTCCATATCCACCGGTACCATTTTTAAAGTTTGATCTAAGTGAATTAGTCGTTTTATTAACAGTTGAAATTTTTGGTTTATGGCCAGCCATTTTATTAGCAGCGATTAAGTCTTTAGTTCATGTGATGATAATGGGGCTTACGACTCCATATGGAATTGGTGTGATTACAGCATTTATTGCTTCAACAACGATTGCTTGTTTATATGTATTAGTTAAAAAGTATATCGATGGGGCAAGCTTCATGAAGAAAGCTCTTCGCTTTTTCTTAGTGATTGCAGGATTTAGTGCGGTTTTAACAATTTGTAACTACTTCTTTATTACGCCAATTTATTTCGGGAATTTCTGGTTTACACAGATTAGAGAGTGGACAACGTTAAGTTCATTTATTCCGGGGTTATCATTTGATTTAGGATACGGTGCAGCGATTGCATTTGTTTATATTCCATTTAATGCTTTAAAAGGATTATTAGTTTTAACGGTATATGAGATTATTGCGCCACGTTTAACTTCAGCGCTTAAAAAGATTAAATAAATTGTAAACTCCGAGGGGAAGTCTTTAGACTTCCCCTTTTTTTTGATATAATTAGATTAAATGGAAAACAAAGGGTGATTGGGTGAAAAAGTTTATCTATATTGTTTTTTTATTATGGTTTCAGTGGGTTTATATCAAAATATTAATCGTTTAGATTTATTAGAAGAAGATATTTTAAGAGTTTGGGTAAGTAGTGATGAGTTTAAAGTCTTAAGTAAATTAAATGAGCAATTTGAAGAGAAGTACGGAGTGAAGATTGAGATGAAAATTATGACCTCTGAACAAGTCGTTTCTAATCTTCCATTATATGTTGGAACTCCTGATTATCCGGATGTAATTACGTTATCCCATACCTTAATTTCTCAGTTGGTTCAAATGAATGCATTGAGTCCAATTAGTGATATTTTTGAGGAATTAAATATTTTACCTGCTGTTAAATCAGGCTTTAAATTTAAAGGGGAGTATTATGGGGTACCTTATAATGCGGATACGGATATTTTATTTTATGATAAGTCGAAATTTCCAGAGGGTTTAAGCGCATTTAATGCGTTAGACGATTATTCAGATGTATCGTTAGTTATTGATTATCAAGATATTTATCATATAACACCATTTGTGACTGGTTTTGGGGGATATACGGTTGGGATTGATAATTTTGGAGATACGAATTTTTATGATATTGGATTAAACAAAGAGGAATCTATTTTAGGCTTATCGATGATGTTACAACTATTAGAGCCAAGTGCATTTTATAATAATGAAGGGGATATTTACAAATCATTCCTTAATAGTAAAGCCAATTTAATGATTGCACCCGCTAAGTTAGTTAATTCACTAAGTGAAAGTTATGATAATTTAGGATATCAAGCAATTCCTAATTTTAAAGAAGATGTTTTACCATATACGTATATGAAGATTGATACGTATCAATTAACGAAATATAGTCAAAATAAAGATTTAGCAAAAGAGTATTTTAGATTTTTATTAAGTGTTGATGTAGCTACTGCTCGTTATGAATATAATCGTTCCATTGCACCGGTTGATTATGAAGTCCCAATTTCACAGGATGAGTATTATACGGTTGTAAAAAAACAGTTGCATCGATCTTTACCACTGCCGAATCAGTCTGAATTTAATTATTTATATTTACCTTACAAAGAAGCCGCTAAGGAATTTGTATCAATGCCCGATCAAATTCAATCTATTTTAGATACAGCAGTTAGACAAATTGATGATCAAATTGAAAGCATCTTAAAATAGTTATGGCTTATTAGTCATCTCTTGTTTACAGGAGGTGGCTTTTTTAAAAATCTGAGATCAATAAGTAAACGGTTTTACAATTCTTTTTAATTGAGTTTTTAAATGGCAGTATCTATAATAAAGTTAGAAATTGAATCGTTTCGATAAGGAATGAATTTCAGGGAGGAATTATGATGGAGAAAAAGTGGTGGCATAAATCAGTTGTTTATCAAATCTATCCAAGAAGCTTTAAAGATACAAGTGGAAATGGAGTAGGGGATTTAAGAGGAATTATTGAAAAATTAGATTACTTAAAAGAATTAGGAATTGACGTGATTTGGTTATCACCGGTTTATAAATCTCCAATGGATGATAATGGATATGATATTTCTGATTATCAAGATATTGCTCCTGAATTTGGGACAATGGCAGATATGGATGAGTTGATTAAAGAAGCGAATGCTCGTGGAATCCGTATTGTTATGGATTTAGTAGTGAATCATACTTCAGATGAGCATCCATGGTTTTTAGAAGCTAAAAAATCAAAAGATAATCCATATCGTGATTATTATATCTGGCGAGATCCTGCAGAAGATGGCGGAGTTCCGAATGATTTAGGTTCGACTTTCTCGGGGCCTGCATGGAATTATGATGAAACAACAGGTCAGTATTATTTCCATTTATTTAGTAAGCGTCAACCAGATTTAAACTGGGAAAATCCTAAAGTACAAGAAGAAGTTCATAAGATGATGAATTTCTGGTTAGAAAAAGGAATCGGTGGATTCCGTATGGATGTAATTGATTTAATTGGTAAAGAGGTAGATAAAAAAATTACAGGAAATGGACCTCGTCTACATCCATTATTACAAGAAATGAATAAAGCATCATTCGGAAACTACGATGTTTTAACGGTAGGAGAAACATGGGGTGCAACACCTGAAATTGCAAAACTATATTCAGATCCAAAACGTCATGAGTTATCAATGGTTTTCCAATTTGAACATGCTTCAATCGATTGGCATCCTCAAGAAGGAAAATGGCGTCCAACTCAATTTGATTTCCTTAAATTTAAACAAATTTTAAGTAAATGGCAGACATCACTTGATGGAGAAGGATGGAATTCATTATTCTGGAACAATCATGATTTACCTCGTATTGTTTCTCGTTGGGGAAATGATAAAGAGTACCGTGTTGAAACAGCTAAAATGTTTGCTTCAATCCTACATTTAATGCAAGGAACACCATACGTATATCAAGGTGAAGAAATTGGGATGACAAATGTTCATTTTGAAAAATTAGAACAATATAATGATATTGAAACTTTACAATTCTATCGTGATAATATCAAAAAAGGTTATACACATGAAGAAATGATGGATGCAATTTGGAAAAATGGACGTGATAATGCCCGTACACCAATGCAATGGGATAACTCAGTAAATGCAGGTTTCACAAACGCTACGCCATGGTTAGAATTAAATCCAAACTATACGGAAATTAACGTGAAAGATGCGTTAGAAAATAAAGATTCGATTTTCCATCACTATAAAAAATTAATTAATTTACGTAAAAATACTGAATTTAGCGATGTTATTGTTTACGGTAAATATGAATTATTACTTCCAGAAGATGAGCATATTTTTGCTTATATTCGTGAAAATGAAGATAAAAAATTATTATTAGTAGCGAACTTTAGCGAAGAGACAGTAACACGTTCATTTGATGGAGAAGTGAAACAAATTATCCTATCAAACTACAAAGAATTTGATTATCAATTATCTTCTTTAGAATTAAGACCATATGAAACTGTTATTTTTGAATTATCAAAATAATTAAAATTTTTCAAAGAACCTCTATTTTTAGCAAAAATAGAGGTTTTTTTTGTATTTTCTGCTTAAAAACACAATGGAGAAAACGGATACATAAGTAAGAGATAATAAAGTTTTAAAAATGATGTATTTCTGTAGAAAAATAGTATATTTTCTGATAAAATGTTTGATTTATAATAAAAAAGCAGGGTTTTTCACATTTAGAACACAAGTTGGACATATCTATATGGAACAATTGAATAGAACTTAAGAGAGAAGTTGAATAAAATTTTAAAAATATACTAAGTCACCAAGACGTAGGGAACTTTGTTAGAGTTTAACAAAGTATGGAGGTCGTAATGATGAAGAAAAAATTAGTTGGGGCAGTTATTGCAACGATGATGTTTGCAAACAGTCAGCAGCAGGTAACACATGCTCAAACGGTAACCCCAAATAATCAACATGTAGTTTATCGAATTTATATAAATGATGAAGTTGTTGGATTAATCAACAATAAAGAAGAATATGATACTTTCATTGAAAATCATATGAAAGAATTATTACAACAATATCCAGATCAAGTCATCTATGCACCGACGAATGTTCGTGTGGAGGAAGAAGTAACTTTATTACCAGTTGATTCAATTGATAATCAAGCTGTCTTATCACAAGTAGCAGAAAAAGCGGATTTTAAAACGTCAACAAATGTTGTGACAATTGGAGAGCAAAAGTTTGCGGTAAAAGATACAGCTGTTGTTGAATCAACATTAATGGATTTAATGAAGTATTATACAGGTACTGAAAATTTAGCTAAAATTATGGATACAGAAAATCCAATTCAAGCTTTATCAGAGACGGGATCTCAATATATTGGAGCTAAAGTTGTAGAACCTGTTAAAGTTGAATCAAGTTATGCAGCACCTGATGAGGTGTTAACAGCTGACCAAATGCGTCGTATGATGTTATATGGTCAAAAGGAGCCACAACAGACTGTCACATTTGGAGAGGATTCGTCTCTTTGGTATATTGCTCGTGATTATGGTTTAACAGAGGAAGAGCTTATCCTATTAAACCCTCAGGTGGAAGGTTTAAAATGGGGTGAGTTATTAGGAATGGAGTTAGATGTAACACCATTAAATCCAATCATCCATGTTCAAACGGAACAAGAGAAAGTTAATGTTGCACCAATTTCTTATGAAACAGAATATATTGATGATGAGACGATGTTAAAAGGACAAACTAAGGTGACACAAACGGGTCAAAATGGTGAGTTTTTAACGCGTACCAAAGTCGAATATGTGAATGGTGAGCAAACAAATTCAACAGTGGTTGAAGAAACTCAACTTTCAGAACCAGTTAAAGAGGTCATTATTCGAGGAACAAAGGTTGTCTCAGGAGTAGGAACTGGAAACTGGGTATGGCCAACGACATCACGTAACGTAACATGTGGTTATTTATGTTATAGCGGACATTATGCAATTGATATTTCTGCTAGTACGGGGCAATCTGTTTATGCAGCTGATAATGGAGTTGTTGTGAGTGCAAGTTATAATGCAGCTTATGGAAATGTCATTCTAATAAATCATAAAAATGGTTATTATACACGTTATGCTCACTTAAATTCTATGAATGTTAAGGCTGGAGATATTGTGGAAGCTGGTCAATTAATTGGTGGAGCTGGAAATACTGGAAATTCGACAGGAACTCACTTACATTTTGAGATTCGTACGAATACAGGAAGCCAACCAAGTTATGCGCCAAATCCTTTAGATTTTTATTAATTATTTTTTGAAAAAGCATGAAAACTCTAAGTGTCTACCATAATAAAGTAGATGTTTAGAGTTTTTTTTATAGCAAATTTATAAGAATGCTATGTATTTAAAATGTCGATTAATGATAAAAAATAGAAGATTTAAATGTGTGGAAACTGTATAAACAAATCGAGAATATTGACAAATACAAATGAAATTGATATAGTATTCTACATAAAAAAATTACATAATTATGAAATTATAGGAGTGTGAATTATTTTGGACCCGTCCATGTATTATTTAATACTTGTTGGTATGATTATTTTATCAGCATTTTTTAGTGCTTCAGAAACTGCTTTTTCGAGTGTAAATTTGATTCGTTTACGTCAGTATGCCGATGAAGGAAGACCAGGTGCTAAAAAAGCATTAAATGTAGCTGAGCGTTTTGATGAAGTATTACTCGCTATTTTAATTGGAAATAACGTTGTTAATTTAGCATCGGCATCGATTGCAACTATTGTAGCAACCGATTTATTAGGCGCGTCAGGCGCTGCAGTTGCAACAGGAGTTATGACGATTCTAATTATTATTTTTGGTGAGATTTTACCTAAATCTTATGCTAAGGAAAATGCTGAACGATTCTCATTAGCGATTGGTTCGACTTACTATACTTTAATTATTATCTTGAAGCCTGTTATTAAGCTTTTTATGATTTTAAAAGATTTTGTAGCTAAGCTATACACAAAGCAAGAGGAAGAACCATCTGTGACTGAAGATGAGTTGAACGTAATCATTGATACAATGGAGGAAGAGGGTGTATTACAGCAAGATGAAGTTGAGATGCTTCAAAGTGTTCTTGATTTAAGTGAAACTTTTGTTAAGGATATTATGACGCCTCGAGTAGATGTCACAGCTGTAAGTATTCATGATTCCAATGAAGATATAAAAAATGTTTTTCTAGAAGAGAAATATTCGCGCATTCCTGTTTACGAGGAATCGCGGGACAATATTATAGGGATTTTATATCAACGTGATTTATTTGCTGAAATTATTGAAAAAGGTTCAGTTGAAGATATAAATATTGTAGATATTATGAGAGACCCAATGTATGTTTCTTATACGATGCGTGTATCAGATTTATTAACTCGATTACAATTTGAAAAACAACACATTGCAATTGTTGCGGATGAATATGGTGGAACAGCTGGACTCGTGACTATGGAAGATGTTTTAGAAGAAGTGGTTGGGGAAATTTATGATGAACATGATGAAGAAGAACAATTAGTTACGAAAAAAAGTGATACTTTATATGAGGCGAAAGCTGATATTGATTTAGATGAATTATTTGATATTATGGATATAGATTTAGATATTCCAGAAGATGCTTATTCTCTAGGAAGTTGGATGTATTCAAAGATTGAGGATATTCCCGATATCGGCGATATGTATCAGTATCATCACTTAGTTTTTACGATTATTGAAGTTGAAGATCGCCGTATTAAAAAAGTAAAAATAGAAGTTTTACCGGAAGTTGAAAAAGAAGAATAAACAGAAAAAAAACCTTGGTTAATATGAATGAACCAAGGTTTTTTATGTGAAAATAAAGGTAGGTAATAAAAAGGAGATTTTTATGAATATTTCTGGTATAAAGTTAGGATTAATGACATTATTTAATGTTGTATTTGTCATTGTTTTTGGGTACATTTTATTAAATACAAGCATATTTCCATTTAAAATATTTAAAATAATGAATCCTGTCGTGATTTTATTCGGAGTCATTATTGTATTAAGTGGCTTATACTTTTTAAATAAAAGACTTGAAAAGTGTAATGAGAAAAGATTAATGGTTATATCAATAGGGAGTTTTATTATTTTAATTATATTACAGTTTTTCTTTGCACGTTATTTTACAGTTAATCCAACATGGGATTTTGGAAAAGTGTATGATGAGGCGTATGATTTATCGATTCAGTTTCGACAAATAGATCAGTATTTTTATTTCTACTGCCCTAATAACCTTCCAATCTTGTTATTAGTAACAGGGTTGTTTAAGATATTTAGGTTTATGGGATTTACTGATCTGTTAAAGCCGTTAATAGTGGTGAATTTAAGTATTGTATTTTTATCGGTATGGATTATGTATTGGTTTATTAAAGAAATGTATGGCTTACAACGAGCTACTTTATTTAGCATTTTATCTATTTTAATTACACCATTTTATACATATACTACTATTGTGTACACCGATACCTTAGGCATGATTTTACCTATTTTATCACTTTATTTGTATGCAAAGATTTATCGTTCTCCTAAAAAAGAAATAGGATTGTTAGTAACTTTAGGATTAGTACTAGGTCTTGGAGGCCTTTTGAAGACGCATGCTTTAGTTGTTTTGGTGGCTATTTTAATTCATTATTTCTTAACGAGAAAAGACGGATTCATTAGATTAAGTGCACCGCTCATTTTAATGGTATTAGTGACGATGATGAGTTATAAACTCGCCATAAAACCGTTGATTCCTGTTGCATCGAGTGAAGTAGGATTTCCAAAGACACATTGGGTGATGATGGGACTTAAAGGATTAGGTGGATATGATGATGAGGATACGAATATGACGCGATTTTTAAAAGATAGTGGTTGGTCAAATGATGAGATTCAAGCACAACACATTCGTCTAATGAAGGAACGATTAGAAGCTTTTGGAGTGGGTGGATTTATCAACCATTTGAATTCTAAGTTGAATTTTACGTGGTCAGATGGAACATATTTTGCTCCAGAGAAATTAAAGCGTGAGCCAATTGTTACAAATAATTATCAAGATTATATTTTTGGGGATAAAAACCTACCATACTTATATTTAAGTCAAATGGTTCATGTTGTAATTTTATTTTTAATGTGGTTAAGTAGTATCCGTATTTTAAAAGATAAACTATGTTTTGAAAGTGTTATGACGATATCGGTATTTGGAGTGATGTTATTTCTATTAATTTGGGAAACTCGCTCTAGGTATCTAATGATTTATTTACCGGTCTTTGTTGTATTAGCCAGTTATGGATTTGGTGAGTTTACACAGATGATTCAAAAAATAAAGCGTCAATAAATTTGTAAATTTATGATATAATTAAGTATCAAATTATTTTAGGTGGTGGACTTAATGGGGAAGCTGATTTCCATTATTGTACCGTGTTACAATGAACAAGAAACAGTTGAACGTTTTTATGAAGAAATTATAAAAGTAACGAATGAAATTAATGGATATGAATTTGAATTTGTTTATGTGAATGATGGTTCAAAAGATCAGACAGTCCCATTAATTAAAGCGTTGCGTGAAAAAGATGAGCGTGTTTGCTTAATTGATTTTTCTCGTAACTTTGGAAAAGAAGCAGCGATGCTTGCAGGAATGGAATATGCTCGTGGAGAAGCCGTCGTTATTATGGATGTTGATTTACAGGATCCACCGGAGCTTTTACCTAAAATGGTTAAGCTTTACGAAGATGGATATGAAAATATTTATACACGACGTCGTAATCGTGATGGAGAGCCACCTATTCGTAGTTTCTTTGCCAATATGTTTTATAAAGTGATTAATCGCATGAGTGACGTTGAAATCATTGACGGAGCTCGTGATTATCGTTTGTTAAGTCGTCGTGCAGTTGATGATTTAATTAGTTTAAAAGAGTCAAATCGTTTCTCAAAAGGATTATTCCAATGGGTTGGATATCAATCGATTTGTCTAGAGTTTGATCACGTTGAACGTGTTGCGGGTGAAACAAAGTGGAGTTTCATGAAACTTGTTAACTATGCAATTGAAGGAATCACAGCATTTTCAAATGCGCCTCTTCGTTTTGCAACTTATACAGGAGTTTTAGTGGCGTTTGTGGCATTTGCATATTTACTATACATTTTCTTTAATACAGCGATCAATGGAAACCCAACGGCAGGTTGGTCATCAATGGTTTGTATCATGTTATTCTTAGGAGGAGTACAGTTAATCTTCTTAGGAGTCATTGGAGAGTATATTGGTCGCATTTATAATGAGGTTAAGGGACGTCCTAATTATATTGTGAAAGATTATTTTGGTGAGAAAAAAGAACTTGAAGATTAATTCTTCAAGTTCTTTTCTTTTATATGGTAAAATAATGTTAATAAATGGATGAAGTGAGGGATATTAGTGACGGTAGTTTATATTTTATTAATTGTGGTTATTTTTTTATTACTGTTAATTTTAATCAGACAAAATTTATATACAAGAAGTCGTCAAAATCCACAGTTAGATTTGCAGGTGAAACAATTGTTTGAGGAGCAACAACGAATGGAGAAGCGACTTCAGGATGCTAATTTTCAGTTAAGTGGGAGTTTTAATCAGGCGAATGAGCGAGTGCTTGAGCGTTATGGACAGTTTGAGCGTGTGATGCGAGATCAATTGAATCAGCATACGTCTTTGGTGAATCAACAATTACAGAGTGATTTTTCGAAGTTAAATGAACGGATTGAGTTTAATTTGCTGCGTATTAACGATAAGGTAAATGAGAGGCTAGATCAGTCATTTAATAAGACGAATGAGACATTTCAAAATATTTTGGTTCGTTTAGCAAAGATTGATGAAGCACAGAAAAAGATTGAAAGTTTATCAACGGACATTGTATCACTACAAAATCTGTTATCAGATAAGAAAAGTCGAGGAACGTTTGGTGAGGTGCAACTTTATCAAATTATGGCAGCTGTTTTCGGTGAAAAGAATGATCGTATTTATGAAACTCAGTATAAGTTATCAAATGGAACTATTGTAGATGCCATGCTTCATGCTCCACTTCCAATGGGGGATTTACCGATTGACTCGAAGTTTCCACTTGAAAATTATCAACGTATGATGGATCGAACTTTAGGGGAGGTAGAGCGTCAACTAGCAGAGAAACAGTTCAAACAAGATGTTAAGAAACATATTGATGATATTTTCAATAAATATGTGACACCACAGGAAACTTCAGATCAGGCTGTGATGTTTTTACCAGCAGAGGCAATTTTTGCTGAGATTAATGCCTATCACCCAGATTTAGTAGCTTATTCGCAACGTAAAAGAGTATGGCTTGTGTCACCTACAACTTTTATGTCAACACTGACAACGATTCAAGTGATTTTAAATAATTTAGAACGGGATCAACATGCTTTAATTATTCAACAGGAGTTGAATAAATTAGGGGATGAATTCAAGCGTTATAAAGAGCGATGGGATAAGTTGAGTAAGCATATTGATAGTGTGTCGAAAGATGTTAAAGAAATCCATATTACAACTGAGAAAATTGGGACTCGCTTCGATGCTATTTCAAATGTTGAACTTGATTTTACAGAATAAGTCGCTAATATTTGACAAATAAATAAAAAGGCTTTATAATAGATAAGAATTAAATTTAATAAAATTACAATAATATACTCTTATTAAGAGCGATGGAGGCATAGGGGCCTATGAAGTCGCGGCAACCTCTGAAATTGAAAGGTGCCGACCCAAGCGAGTTTAACTCGAGCAATAAGAGGGTTTGAATCTACCTATTCAAGTCCGCTTATAGCGGGCTTTTTTTGTTAGCTCATCTTTCCGGCTTTGTCGGAATAGATGAACTATACATCTGCGTTTTTTGCAGATGTTATCCATTAGTGCTATTAGTGTGTATTCACTGTATTTGTGAATACGCATGAAATCTATAATTAGACAAACTTTACATCGCGAAGGCGATGTAACAACCATTGTTAGAATATAATTTAGTGGAAAATAGGATTAGATTCAAGTTAATTGCAAAAATTAACGGCCCGAAGCATGATTTTATATCTAAAGCTTAATAATATAGAGTATTAATGTGAATTGAAGGAGGACATTATAGTGTCAGAACGTCGTTTATTTACATCAGAATCAGTAACAGAAGGTCATCCAGATAAAATTGCTGACCAGATTTCAGATTCAATTTTAGATGCGATCTTAGCCAAAGATCCAATGGCACGTGTTGCTTGTGAAACATCGGTAACAACTGGATTAGTGTTAGTGTTTGGGGAAATTACAACGTCTTCGTATGTTGATATTCAAAAAACAGTCCGTGAAACAATTCGTCAAATTGGTTATGATCGTGCAAAATATGGATTTGACGCAGATACATGTGCTGTGTTAACTGCAATTGACGAACAATCGGCTGATATTGCGATGGGTGTTGACCAAGCGTTAGAAGCTCGTACTGGTTCAATGAGTGATGAAGAAATCGAAGCAATCGGAGCAGGAGACCAAGGTTTAATGTTCGGGTTTGCTACAAATGAAACAGAAGAATTTATGCCATTACCAATCTCGTTAGCTCATAAATTAGCACGTCGTTTAACTGAAGTTCGTAAAAATGGAACATTAGACTATTTACGTCCAGATGGAAAAACTCAAGTAACAGTTGAATATGATGAAGCTTTAAAACCAGTAGCTATTGATACTGTATTATTATCGACTCAACATTCACCAGAAGTAACTCATGAGCAAATCGAAGCAGATATCAAAAAATATGTATTTGATGAAGTATTACCACAAGAATTAGTAACTGAAAATACTCGTTATTTAGTTAATCCAACAGGACGTTTTGTAATCGGTGGACCCCATGGAGATGCAGGATTAACAGGACGTAAAATTATTGTTGATACTTACGGAGGATATGCCCGTCATGGTGGTGGAGCATTCTCAGGTAAAGATGCAACAAAAGTAGACCGCTCTGCTGCATATGCTGCACGTTATGTGGCGAAGAACTTAGTTGCTGCAGGGTATGCAGATAAAATTGAGATTCAATTATCATATGCAATTGGAGTCGCACAGCCTACTTCAATTATGGTTGATACATTCGGTACAGGGAAAACTACGAATGCTAAAATCGTCGAAGTAATTCGTCAAAACTTTGATTTACGCCCAGCGGGAATCATTCAAATGTTAGATTTAAGACGCCCAATCTATAAACAAACAGCTGCATATGGACATTTCGGACGTACTGATGTAGATTTACCATGGGAACGCTTAGATAAAGTAGAAGCGTTAAAAGCTTCACTTTAATATTAAATAGATGTATAATAATAGCCTGATTTTTTTACAAAAAATCAGGTTTTTATTATGTGAGAGAGTGCTATAATATACTATGCTATAAAACTTTAAATTTTTGAAAGGAAGTGCCTAGTGTGCTAAAAAAACTGTTACTTATAATCAATCCGACGTCAGGTCGTGGGATGATCAAGGATTACCTTTTATCGATTGTCACTCAGTTTAGTTTAGCTGGATATGAAGTGACAGTTTATCCAACGAAAGCTAAGCATGATGCTGTGAGTAAAATGAAAGTCGCTCGAAGTTATGATTTGGTTATCGCAAGTGGTGGGGATGGAACGTTGAACGAAGTAATCACTGGCTTAATTGAAGCAAATGGGAATACTCCGATTGGTTATATTCCAACAGGGACAACTAATGATTTTGCATCAACACTTGGTATTCCTAAAAATGTTCCAAAAGCACTTGAACTCTGTTTAAATGGGAAACCAATGCCAATTGATATCGGAATGTTTAATGAGCGTTATTTTATGTATGTTGCTGCATTTGGGGCTTTTACAGACGTAGCTTATGAAACACCACAACCGCGCAAAAATATGCTCGGGGGACTTGCTTATTTAATTGAAGGATTAATGAAACTTCCAACGATTCAATCTTATCAGTGTAAAATTTATCATCGTGAGGGTTTTATTGAGGGAGATTATATTTTTGGAATGATTTCAAATTCGGATTCGGTAGCAGGGATTAAAAATGCATTTGGAAATCAAGCGGATTTAAATGATGGACTATTTGAGGTAACATTAATTCGAGCTCCTAAAAATTTGATTGATATTCATCGTATTTTAACCGACTTTTTAAATCGAACATATGATCCTGAATACGTGGTAACATTTAAAACAGATCGAATTACAGTTGAGAGTGAACAGGACGTGAAATGGACGCTTGATGGTGAAGATGGTGGAAGTATGAAACATGCTACCATTAAAAGTCTTCAACGACGTGTTCAGATTTTAAGTAAAGGTGAATAAAA